>JALSPL010000535.1 GCA_026985975.1 Anaerolineae bacterium
CCTCCCACTATCGTCATGACCGCCACAGCGAAATCCACTGCTGTTGTTGCGGGCGCTGTCATTTCGAAAACAGCGGTTCCGACCAACACGGTCGTGCCCACCGTTGCTGTCACCGAATCGCCTACGCTGATGCCGATCGCGACAAACAGCCCGACGTCGTCCCCTGTTAATACGCCCACATTCACGCCAAATCCTCCCGTTTTCGTCACCCTCACGCCCACGCCGACGCGCAGGCCAACGCAAACGCCCGCGCCCACCCGCGCGCCAACCAAAGCGCGCCCCACCAGGGCGGCTACATTTACGCCTGCGTCAACGCGCAGGCCCACCAGAACGCCCGTCTCCACCAGTGCGCCGACCCGAGTGCGCCCGACCAGCGCTCCCACAGTCACGCCAGCGAAAAAACGCCCGACACAGCCTCCGGAATTCGTGACTGTGACGCCCACGCCAGCAGGCGTTTCGGCGAATAGCGACGGCACGCCGGTTTCTCCGCGTCAAGCTACGCCGCAGGCCACGACCAAACCGCGCGCCACAGCAACGCCCGCGTCCAAATTCAAATCCATATCGGGCGTCATTGGCCGGGTGTGGAAGAGCCATGGTCGAGTGGTCGGTTTTTACATCAACCGGCGCTACGTTCGCGTCACTGCTGAAACCGCCATCAAAGGCCAGATCGTCCCCGGTAAAAAGGCCACCGTCAAATACTACTTCCGAAAAAGGCGGCGTTATGCGGTGTCGGTGGTCGTCAAGGGGGCCTCTACGGTTTCGGATAGCAGGCTTGAGGCGAAAACTGCCGCTGGCGTCATTGGCCGAGTGCGGAAAAAACGAGGCAAGGTGGTCGGATTTTTTATCAGCGGTCGTTATATCCGCGTGACCGAAAAGACGGTTGTGAAAGGAAAGATCGCATCCCGGAAGAAAGCGGTTGTCAAGTATTACACAAAGAACAAACGACATTATGCCGTGGAAGTCATCGTGGGGAGCGCCAAAAGAGCGCCAGCCGATAAAACGCCAACGCCAAAGCCTCGCGTCGCCAAACCCACCCCAACGCCCAAACCTTCTGCTCCCAAGCCAACGCCAAAGCCCCGGCCCACCAGCGCGCCAGTGCGACGCCCCGCGACCACGCCGGCAGGTTAGTAGTATCTTGACAGTGAAATTCTTGTACGCGGAACAAAAAGTTACACAGAGAGCCACAGAGAAAAATCAAGAGCTTCACAGAGGATTTTTTAGAGATTTCTCTGTGGTTCTCTGGCAATCTCTGTGAAACTCTGTGTTCCTGTTTGGCTCTGGCTCGGCCAGGTTAGGCGTCTATCAATTACTTCCCTTTCTTGCCGCAGGACGACCCCCCTCAATCCCCCCGCAAGCGGGGGGAAGATTGTCAGAAAACCCGGAGGGAAAGGCAACGGCAAGTTTTGGCTCCACTGAAAAAAGGTCGAGATCAGCAGCGACGATAGAGAAAACAGCGAAAATGGTGGGGTTTCAGCCATATATTCTTGGCGAAACCCTGATATTTTCCTTTGCGTCCTTGCGACTTTGCGTGAGATCATGTTTTTTCGGTCGATTCACCCTTCGTATTGCGTGAGCGGGGAGTGACTGTAGGCCAGTGAACGGGGGGATTGGAACTGAGCCAGATTTGACCAAAACAAAGTCAGCTATTACAATTACCATTTGGCGCATCCTCGCGCCTATCATTCAGTTCTGATGATTCATCGCCGTGTTTGATAATCTCTCCGACAAACTCCAGGACGTTTTCGAAAACCTGGGCAAGAAAGGCCGTCTCACCGAGGCTGATGTCGATAAGGCCATGCGACAGGTTCGCCTGGCGCTGCTGGAAGCTGACGTCAACTACAAGGTGGTGAAGGATTTCATCGCCCGGGTGAAAGCGCGCGCGGTCGGCGCCGATGTGATGCACAGTCTTTCGCCCGCCCAGCAGGTGATCAAGATCGTGCATGAGGAGCTGATCGAGACGCTGGGCGAAGCCGAACCGCTGAACCTGTCCGGCAATCCCCCGCATGTGATCATGCTGGTGGGCCTGCAGGGCTCCGGCAAGACGACCACCGCGGCCAAACTGGCCCGGCGCCTGCGCAAACAAGGCCAGCGTCCATTGCTGGTGGCTGCCGACACCTATCGCCCGGCCGCTGTCAAACAGCTCGAAGTCCTGGGCGAGCAGCTTGATATTCCCGTGCATAGCGAGGGCGTGGAGCCGCCCCCGCCCGAGATCGTCAATCGGGCGCTGCGCCGAGCCCGGCAGGAAGCCCGCACCGTCGTCATCATCGACACCGCCGGTCGGCTTACCATCGATGAGCAAATGATGGATGAGCTGGTCAAGATCAAGACGCTTTCCAACCCCAACGAAGTATTGCTGGTGGCCGATTCCATGACCGGCCAGGAAGCCGTGCGCGTGGCTACCGATTTTCATAAACAGGTGGGCCTCACCGGGCTGATTCTAACCAAAGTGGATGGCGACGCTCGCGGCGGCGCCGCCATCTCGATGCGCGCAGTCACCGGCGTGCCTATCAAATTCGTTGGCGTCAGCGAAAAACTGGACGGCCTGGAGCCTTTCTACCCCGACCGCATGGCCTCGCGCATCCTGGGCATGGGCGATGTCTTGACCATGATCGAAAAAGCCGAAGAGGTCATGGACAAAGACGACGCGGTGCGGATGGAGAAAAAACTGCGCAAAGGCGATTTCGATCTGGATGATTTTCTCAAACAGATGCGCCAGGTGCGCAAGATGGGGCCGATTTCCAATCTACTGGGCATGATTCCCGGCATGGGCAAGATGGCCAAGGAGATCGACCACGAAGCCACCGACAAGCAATTGCGTCATATCGAAGCCATCATCAGCTCCATGACCCTGGAAGAGCGCCGCAATCCCCGCATCATCAACGCCAGCCGCAAGCGTCGCGTCGCCCGCGGCTCCGGCACGACGGTGCAAGACGTCAACGAATTGCTCTCTCAATTTCGCCAGATGCAGCGATTGATGAAGCAACTGCAATCGGGCAAGCGCGGCGGTTTAGGCGGCCTATTCGGCGGCCTGGGCCTGTAATGGCTCTCCCATCTATTTCACGTTATCCCGCCACAATGACCTTCGGTCAGTGGTTTATCACTCAATTCAGCCCTCAACCTTATCATCAAGGCTCTGAGCCAATAAATCAGGAGTAGAATCTAGCAATGGTACGAATCAGACTACGCCGCACAGGAGCGAAGAAACAGGCTTCTTATCGTATCGTGGTGGCCGATCAGCGCTCGCCCCGTGATGGCAAATTCATCGAGATCCTGGGATGGTATAATCCCCGCACCAATCCCCCCAGTTTCGAGATCAACAACGAGCGCGCTCGTTATTGGCTGGACCAGGGCGCCCAGCCCAGTGAAGCAGTGGCGCGGCTGCTGAAGAAGGCGGAACTTGCCGCGACCGCTGAAGCCGCCGCTGAAGCCGCTTGAATCGAGCGCATTTCATCGAAACCCCAGCTTCATGAGCGCCGCCCCATTTTCCGGGGCGGCGCTTCTTCCCTCTGAGGTCATTATGCAGAATGTGATTGAATACATCGCCCGATCGCTGGTCGAAAATCCCGAACAAGTGCAGGTCGATTCGCACCGCGTAGGGAGCACCCTCTATGTGGACGTCACCGCCGCTCCGGGAGATGTGGGGCGGCTTATTGGCCGTAAAGGGCGCACGGCCCAGTCTATCCGGCTGGTGGCCAGGGCTGCCGCCGCTCGTCAGGGAATGCGCATTGTTGTCGATATCGACTGAACCCGGATGGCTTCTGGCAGGATGATGAACGGGCGAGAGACGTATCTGGCGGTGGGACGCATCATCAGCGCCCACGGCGTGCGCGGCGAGGTCAAGGTCAAACAGCTCACCGATTTTCCCGAACGTTTTGCTGCAGGCGCACTTCTTTTCGTCGAGGGGGAATCTTTTCAGCGAGAAGTCGTTTCATCGCGTCCCCATAAAGGCGTTTTGCTGATCAAGTTCTCGGGACTGAATGATCGTAACGCCGTGGAGCCATTGCGGGGCAAATATCTTTTTATTGCCCGGGAAGATGCGATGGTTTTGGGCGAGGATGAGTATTACGAGGATGAGCTCATCGGTTTACGCGTGGAAACCATGGCGGGCGAGTTTCTGGGTGAATTGACGGAGGTCATTTGGACCGGAGCCAATGAAGTGTATGTTGTGCAGGGCCCCCGGGGCGAGGCGCTGCTTCCCGCCATTGCCGAAGTCGTGCAGGAGGTGGATGTGGAAGGGGGCGTGATGCGGGTGACGCTGCTGCCGGGCCTGCTGACGTAGCGCCGATTTCGGAACCGGGGTTATGTTGTCCTCAGCCGATTTCACTGCTACAATTAGATCTTGATATGTTGTTTTTCTTTTTTCGCTGATTGCAGCAAACGATTTTGAGAGATTTCCCAGTATCATTGCAGGTAAATGACAAGTTACGCCTGGGCGTAATCATAGGCGGCGCGCTGATCAGCATCGCCCTGCTGGCAGTGGGCGTTTTGCTCATCAGAACCGCCTTTTCGCCAGTGGCGCAAGCAGGAGACATCACGCCTGCCGGACCTGGCGACTTTTTGATCCTGACAGCGCCTTTTCGACATCAGGGGGGCGAACGCTATGATTTCGGCGCGGAATTGGCCAACGACTTGCGTCAGACGCCGCATTATGCCGGCGCTTACCGGGTGGAAAATCTGGCCGAGGCGCCGTCGGAGAAAGAGATTTCCAAACTGGCCCAGACCTATCGCGCCCGGGTGATTGTCACCGGCGTCTATGACGAGCAGACTATTGACGCCTGGGTCTACTTCATTCCGCCCGAAGCCTTGCCGCCTTTGACGGCGGACAGCGAGGGGCGTTCGTTGCTTATTTCCGACTTTTCGCCTGTGCGCTATCATGTCTACGCCCCGCGCGGCCTGGGTCATCCCCTGCAATATCTGCAATACTGGATCCTCGGTCAGACGCATTTTTGGCGGGGCGAGTATGATGAGGCGCTGGGAGCATTCCAATTATCGCAACGCCTGTTGCCCACCGTGACGCCGGTGGATCGGCGCACGGAGATGGATCGATTTGTTTCGTCGCTGCTGTGGGCGCTGGGCTATATCAGCGGTCCCGTCAAATCGGATTGGCCCGCGGCCCGGGACTATTTCTATCGTTCAGTGACGCTGGACCCCCATTCGCTCTCCTCTGTTTTGGGACTGGCCGCCTCATTGTCTCAGCTCAATGAGCCGAGTCAGGCGATAGATATCCTGCAAGCGGCTTTGCGGGAATATCCCAACGCCTGGCAGATCTATTTCGCCCTGGCCGAGATCAAAGCGCAGCAGGGACGAAAGGACGAAGCGTTGGCTTTGTATCAGCAGACTATCGACTTGCTTTCCACCACCAATCGCCCTGTGGATCAACAGGCCCTGGCCGATGTCTATTTCAATCGCGGTTACTATTATTATCAGCAGGATGATCTGACCAAGGCTTTGACCGATTATCAGCAAGCGCGGGCATTGGGACGCAACGACGTCTACCTGCTCAGCAACCTTGGCTGGACCGCGTATCTGCTGGGCGATTATGAAACTGCGGTGGAGGCCAGCAGCCTGGCGGCGGAGAAGGCGCCCCATCGGCCGGATTTGACCTTCAACAAAGCCTTGCATTTATTGGCCGCCGGGCGTTATGATGAAGCCCGTCAAGCCTACGATGAGGCTATCCAGTTGACTCTGCAATACGATGACGCCCTGGTGCGCAGCACGTATTTTGGAGCAGCTTATTACGATCTACAAGACCTGGCCGCCCGGCAACCTGATTTGCAGCCCATCATCTCGGAGATCCAGAAACAGATCGACATCGCCAATGGCTGAGCGCAAACGCTTCGCGTTCGGTAATCCTTGATTGACAATCATCCCTACATCCTCTCCCCCGGAGGCTCCCATGCAAAAGAAACGTTTCCCCCATCTCCTTATCCTTTTTGGCAGCCTGCTGCTTTTGTTGGCGCTGGCGGGATGCCGAAAAGCGTCGGATCAAGCATCGCCCGACGTGACGCCCCTGGCAACGATGGTCCAGAGCAATGGCGCCATGACTGCGCCCGCCCATGCCGCCCCCGCCGCACTGACCATCAAAACCGCTCTGCGCCCGGCTATTGATCCTGTCTGTCTCAAAAGCGAAGGGAAGTTCGCGCTCGTCAGCGCGCCTCTGCCCGATAACGGCCTGGAACCGGGCATGGTGCATGTTTTCTGCGCAACAGGCGCTCCCGCCGGCGAGACCGTCTCCTTTACGCTGAAATCGCCCGATAATCAGGAACAGGCCTACCAGATCCCCAGCACGGATCAGGGAAACGTAACCGTAGCGGCGCTGCCCGTCACCATCGGGGCTGACGCCAAACCGGGAAAATGGACGTTGACGGCTGTCTGGCAAGATCAGAAGGACGAAGTTTCATTTGATGTGAAGCCCGCTTCTCAGCCTTTCATCGTGCTGGCGGAGCCCGTTTCTGATAATCCAAACGTGATCCACGTGGCCATTGGCGGGTTGGCGCCCGATGCAATGGCCCGATTTGCCATCTACCGCATCCAGCCCGGACAGACCGAAAGCAATGTCGCCACCGCCAGCGGCGAGTTGCTGCTCGAAAGCATGGTGCAGGTGGATGAGGAAGGGCGAGCGGATCTGTCGCTGGATGTGGCGGATCAGCCCGCCGGCCCTTATTTGCTGGCGCTTC
>JALSPL010000536.1 GCA_026985975.1 Anaerolineae bacterium
AAACGCGCCCACATTTTGCAACGCACCCGAGAGGGATGGGGATGCTTCACGGCGTATCTGATTTCGCACCGATGCAACTGAAACAGCTTCATTGCTTTGCGGCGGTTGCCCGTTCCCCGAATCTGGTGTAAGATCGCGCCATGATGAAACGAAATAGCGTTCGACCATTTCGCCTGATTCTATCGGCGATTTTTCTTTTTGGCGCCCTGGGGCTGCTGGCCGGTTGCGGCAAAAAATCCACCGAGCCGCTATCGCCTACCCGCACGCCCAAACAATCGGCAGCCGTGGTCGTCACCGCCACAGCGCCCAAAGCGACCGCCGCCATCAGAACAGCGACGTCGGTCGCCACAATCGCGTCGGAGCAAACGTATCTTCCCATCCAGCGTCATCCCGAGGCGTCGCCGCTGTCGACGCCCGCGCCGCCCACCGCACGACCGCGCACGCCCGCACCGTCGCCTACGCCCACGCCCACCGCCACGCCTTTTCCGCCGGGTCCGCCCAGCAAATTGGGCGTGTTCGTGGGACGCAACGATCCACAGCTTTTCGATCTGCTGAAAACCGGCAATCTGGCCCTGGTGAAAACCCTGGAGTATGACGCCAACTTCGTGGCTGAGATCAAGCGCGCCGATCCTGACGTTTTCCTGGTCGCTCGCTACACGCCGCTGCCGCTGCCAGATTTCGACGCCTGGGATCCCATCGCCGCAGCGCATCAATTCGCCGAGCTCATCATTCCCATCGCCACCGACCCCCAGCGGCTGGCCGCCATCGACTGCTGGGAATCCTACAACGAACCGGTGGTCGCCAATGCCGGGCAAATGGCAGGCTACGCCCGTTTCGAGGCGGAGCGCACGCGCTTGCTGGCTGAGGCGGGCGTGGCTTCCTGCATCGGCAATTTCGGGACCGGACAGCCTGCGCTGGAACTCTGGCCAGCGTTTTATCCCGCCCTGCGAGCGGCAAAAACCTATGGCGGTTATCTGGCCCTGCACGAATACTCGGCGCCTTATCTGTGGTTTGGCAGCGGCGTCAATCAGCTCAACGCCGAAGCCAACGAGGGGGATGAAGGCTGGCTCAGTCTGCGTTATCGCAAGGTGTATCGCTCCTATTTGCAACCCGCTGACCTGGCCATTCCGCTGGTCATTACCGAAGCGGGCGTGGATGGACTGGTGGGGAATCGGCCCGGGCCGGGCGACGCTCGCGGCTGGCGGGAATTTGTTGCCTTCTGGCGCTCGCAAGGAGCAGTGGGCAATACTGATTTCGGCTTCTACATGGAGCAACTGGCGTGGTATGACGCGGAGTTGCAGAAAGACGATTATGTCATCGGCGCGGCCATCTTCGCCCTGGCCGGTCCCGCAGGCTGGCAGAGTTATGAGATCGGCGGTCCCTGGTTACCGATTTTCCAACAATATCTCGCGGTGCATCCGCCACGCTGATGGGTTGATAACAACCCGCCCCCCGATAAAAAGAGACGCACAAAAAGCCAGGCCCGCGGTCATCGGGCCTGGCTGGGAACAGGGCGAAAAACTATGAATGTTGCGGTTATTGCGCGACGGCGCTGTTGACCAAACGGGTCAGGCGCGATTTGCGGCGGGCCGCGTTATTCTTGTGAATGACGCCTTTCTGGGCGGCTTTGTCCAGGCGTTTGATGGTCACCTGAAGCCATTCCTGGGCTTCCTCGACGTTGCCGGCTTCCACAGCCGCGTGCACGCGTTTGGCTCCCTTGCGGATGCCGCCTTTGACTTGACGATTGCGCTCGCGACGAACGAGACTTTGGCGATGTCGTTTCAGTGCTGATTTGTGCGTAGCCAACCTGATTCCTCCGGTTTCTGGCAAAGAAATACCCGCCGAGAAAAACACCCGGTCGGGTGAAAGATCGATTTGTGAGACAACAGTGAATTATAAATGAATAGGCGCTTTTGCGCAAGTTATGGCGGAAAGGTTGAAAGGGGCAAGCGAAGCCGCATTCACCGTCGCCCGTCGCGGGATGCGGGCGGAGCAGCTTTTTGCATCGACGCTTCGATGTAAGGGTAGGCGAACCAGATGAGACCGACGCCGAAAAAGGCTCCTGTTATCAGCCGCAGTTGCCAGGTGCTGCTACGCAGGCCCGCCAGTTGCGTGCCGCCGTCGATGATCATGGGCAGAGCGAAGAGCAGCAGCCAGCGGGCTTTTAGTTGGGGAAGATGGCCGCGCATCAATGCAAACAGCAGGCCCATCAAAAACATGCTGCCATAAATGGCCACATCGCGCTGACAAATGGCGACTTTGTAGCCGTGTTCGACGTCGCCGATGTAGTTGCGCCGGATGAAGACATTATCGCTGGCGGCGGCGCCAGTGGCGGGCAGGGCCGACCGATCGTACACCGGCGATTCTCCGAACAGGAAGAAAGAGCGCTCGGGAAGTTGATGACAGGCGGGGCGATAGACGGCGTAGATGATCTTCGCTGGCGTCTCGGCGCCGATCTCCATGAATACAGGCGCCAAAACGGGCAGGCCCACATAAAGTAAAAACAGGAGATTCAGGATCGCCAGCCAATGCCGCACAATCCAGTCTGCGAAGCGATTCACCGCGGCCGAAAATCTCTCCAGAAAGGGGGAATCGATGTCCTGCACGCGCTGTTCCAACGGACGATCATCCATAAAAACCGCCTACTGAGCCGTTGCGGGCATGATCTTTTCCAGATTCAACGCCAGTTGGTCCTCGGGCAGATATCCCACCCACCGGGCCTGAATCACGCCATCCTTATCGATGAAGAAAGAGGTGGGGAAGGAGTCTGTACGGTAAAGTCGGGTGACTTCCTGGCGCTGGTCCAGGGCGACGGGCATGGTCATATTGTATTGGGCGACGAAGGGCGCGACCTGCTCGGGCGACTCGCCCACATCCACCTCGATGATCATCAGTCCGTTGTCTTTGTGGGTCTCATAAGCCTTGACCAGACCGGGCATCTCGCGACGGCAGGGCGGGCACCAGGTGGCCCAGAAGTTGACGATGACCGGCTGGCCCTTGAAATCGGCCAGGGTGAACATTTTGCCGTCAGGATAACGAAATCCGAAATTGGGGGCGGGCTTTCCCTGGATGGGCTTGGAGCCGTCGCGTTTGACGCCAGACAGCGTCGCCATGGCCAACTGGTCGGGAATGCTTCCTGTATCAGCGACGTTGCCAGCGCCGGAGCGATTGGACATGAGCAGAAAAACCGCGGCCGCGGCCAACACCAGGCCAGCGACCATCACGCCGATGGCGATCTGGCGGCTTTTGTTGGATTGTGTTTTCTGATATCTGGACTTGTATGGCTGCTTTTTTTTCTTGGACATTTTTCAACGCCTGGATGAAGAAGATAATTGACGATAATGGAAATTATGAATCGCTGGCGGCAACTGCGGCAGCGCCGAACACAGCGCCGCTGAGATAGCCGAGATAGGCGGGCACCAGGGGCAGCACGCAAGGCGAGAGGAAGGAGATCAGACCGCCCAAGAAGGCGAAGAGCAGGGAAACTTGCGAGCCGCCTTCTCCCGCCAGGTTGGTTTCGATGCTGAGAGCGCCGCCGTATTGCGAAAGCCGTGAGAGCGTGTCGGTGAAAAGCAAAAGAGCGATGAGGATGAGGAGAACGCCGCTGATAAGGCTGATGGTGGGCAGCCATTTATAAAATTTGGGCAGATAGTCTGTCAGTTTCGAGAACAGCGCCCCGGCAATCAAAAAGGGGATGCCCAGACCGAAGGAATAAGCGGCCAGCAAAATCGCGCCCTGGAACCAGGTTTGCTCCTGGGCGGCCAGCAACAGGATGCCCGAGAGGATGGGCCCGACGCAGGGCGTCCACCCCGCCGCAAAGATGACCCCCACCAGGGCGCTGCGCCAATACGACGCCTCGCTGCCGAATTTGCCCCCCATATCCATGCGGAATTCGCGATCAAACACGTCGGTGCGGTTGCCAAAGTAGATGGTGGCGATGACCAGTACGGTTTCCAGCGCCTTCAGCCACATCACCTGCGCGGCGCTGGTGATGAAACTGAGCCCGCCAATGAGGATGCTGAAAATGAGCAGTACGAATTTATCCCAACCAGCGCCCGAGAAGACCGCCAGGGCGATGAGCAAGGCGTTGATAATGCGGTAGCCCTGCTCGAATTGATATTGATCCAGCCAATAGGTGACGCCGCCGAACAACAGGGCGGCAACGCCCCAGCCCAGATAACTCATCCTGACATGCGCAACTTTCAGTGAAAAGACGATGAGCAGGATGGCGCCGACGCGGGTGATGACCGGCAACGCGTCATAGAGCGCGTAGCCGCCCAGCAGCCCGACTGAGGCTCCCAGCAGCGTGAAAATCGCCGAGAAGCCCAGCACCAGCGCCAGGGCGTGAAAAAATGTAATGCGAGCGCTAATTGTTGTCTTCATACAAAACTCCGGTGAATAAGATCGCTGTCGCAATGCGCGAAGCGCAATACTGGATCGACTGAAAAAAGATTGATCTCACGCCAAGTCACAAAGCCGCAAAGAAAAATACCAGGATTTCGCCAAGAAAAATCGGCTGAAATCCCATCATTTTTGCTGTTTTCTCTGCCGCCGCTGTTGATTCTGGCTTTTTTCAGGAGAGCCAATACTCTACTGGACTCTGGCGTTTTTGATTTTGACGCGAATTGACACGAATTATACGAAAAAAAGAAGAGAAAAATTCGATAAATTCGCTTAATTTGTGTCAAAAAATGACTTGAAAAGCGGCCAAAATAATTTTCGCCAGACTCCAGTACTCTATAGATGCAGCGCGCAGGGGCAAATGTTACGCACTATCTTCGGGTGAGATGCGTTCCAGCGCATCTTCCAGCGCGGCAATCTCCTCATCGATTTTCTGTTGACGGCGAAAGATGCTGAAAACAAAGATGAAAAGCATCAGCCAGATAGCGCCATAAGCGGCGGCGAGGTAGATCATTTCAATAACTCCTTATCGATGACAGATGTGTGATAATCAGAAATTCAGGCGTTCTTTCAAGGCGTCCATGCGCTCTTCGGCCCATCCCAACGCGATGCGGTTGGCCAGCAGCGCCGTAAACATGATGATAAAGGCGATGTTGACGATCATGAAGGCATTGAGCATGTTGGGCCCCAGACCGAATTTCCCGGCGTTTTCGGGCGCATCCACGATGACCGGATGGATGGTGTTCCACCAGCGGATGGACATGAAGGTGAGCGGAACGCTGAGGAAGGCGAAGATGCCGTAGACAGCGGCCATGCGAGCGCGACGGCCAGGCTCGTCGATGGCGCCGCGCAGCATGAAGTAGGCGATGTAGAGCAGCAGCACGATGGTATAGGTGGTCAGCCGCGGGTCCCAGGTCCAGTAGGTGTTCCAGGCGGGTTTGGCCCACAAGGAGCCGCTGACGATGGCGGCCACGGTGAAGGCGATGCCCAGTTCCGAGGCGGCGCGGGCCCAGATATCCCAGCGGATATGCTTGGTGACCAGATAGAGGATGCTGGCCACGAAAGCTACGAAAAAGGCCAACATGCTGGACCAGGCAGAGGGCACATGGAAATAGATGACGCGTTGGGCCGGACGGATGGCGGGATCCACATTCAGAGCGTCGGGGGCCATCACCAACGCCGCATAGACTGCTGCCAGCATGGCGACCAGGGCGGCGATGTTTAGCATTTGCAAAAGGCGACGGGATAATTTCATAGGCGGATTACTCCTCGACGACGAAATCGAAAGTCATATAGGCGACGACAAGATACATAATATCAAAAAAGAGCAGGAGGTTGATCCACTTCATCATATCCACCAACGTGTCGCCCTCCATAAAGCCGATGGTGGCCCGAATGCCCGCCATCAGCACCGGCAGCATCACCGGAAAGAGCAACACGGGCAGCAGCACTTCTCGGGTGCGGGTGTTCACCGCCAGCCCCGAGAACACCGTGCCCACTGCAGCGAATCCCAGGGTTCCCAGAAAGAGAACCAGTAAAAGCGGCAGGGAGATGAAGTTGGTGTTGAAGAAGATCACCATCAGGGGCAGCAAAAAGGCTTCCATCACCAAAATGAAGAGCAGGCTGGCCAACATTTTGCCCAGGTAGATGGCGCTGCGGTCCACCGGGGCCAGCAACAGACCGGCCATGCTGCCCCGATCTTTTTCGCTGATGAAGGCCCGTCCCAGGCCCAGCACGCCCGAGAAGATGATAGCCACCCACAAAACGCCGGGAATCACCACCGTCTTGTCGGGAATGCGCAGTTCGAAGGCGAAGTTGAAAATCATCAGCGACAACACGGCAAAGACCGCCATGCTGGTAAAAATATCTTTCGTGCGCAGTTCGATGCGCAGGTCTTTCCACAAGACGGCCCACGCGACCTGAAAATAGCGTCTCATGTCACCGCCGCTCCCTTGCCCACATATTCATCATAGGTGGGGCGCAGCGTTTCGTAGGAGAGAGAATCGGAGGGCTCATCAAACACAATCCGGCCTCCTTGCAGGATCATCACCCGATCGGCCAGATCCAGCCCCCGCTCCAGATGATGGGTTGTCATCAGCACGGTGCGCTGGCTGCCGCCGATCTCGCGCAGAAAGTCGGTCATCATCTCAGCCGCCTGGGGATCCAGGCCCGTGTCAGGTTCATCCAGCAGCAGGATGGGCGGGTTGTGCAGCAGGGCGCGAGCGATGGCCATGCGTTGCACCATCCCCCGCGAGAAGGTGCGCACCAGGTCCCGGCGGCGATGCAGCAAGCCCACCCGATCCAGCAATTCCTGGATGCGCTTCTCGGCGTTTTCGATGCCGTAGAGCCGGGCGTAGAAGGCAAGGTTCTCCTGGGCGCTGAGATCGCCATAGAGCAGGGGGGCGTGGGTGACCAGGCCCAGATACTGACGGATGCCTTCGGGATTGTTCTTGATATCCACGCCCGCCACTCGCACCGTGCCCGAAGTGGGACGGCTGAGGGTGGCGAGAATGCGCAGGAAGGTGGTCTTGCCGGCGCCATTGGGCCCGAATAACACCACCGAGGCGCCGGCCTCGACAGATAGATCGATGCCCTTGAGCACGCGGTGGCGTCCGAAGGCCTTGCGCAGCCCCAACACCTCAATCAATGGCTCCGCCATGCTCCTCCTCTCGGGCGTCTTCTTCGGGATGAATTTTGGGCGTCTCGGAGATGTTCGGCGTCTCGGCTGCGGCGCCGGCTTTATCCCGCTCTTCGCGCATCAGGGCGATGAGCTGCAATTTCAGCGCATGACGCTGCTGGCGATACGCATCTTCGGCGATCTCGCCCGCCTCGAAGGCGTCATCCAGCGTCGCAATTTGCTGAATCAGCGCTCTTTTTTGCTCCTTTCGCAATTCGGGCTCGGCGGCCAGCGCTTGCCTGTGCTTTTTCCATCCGATGATAACGCCGCCGCCCAGCACCAACATTCCCAACCCGGCCACAGTCCACGGCAGATAGGGCGCGCCGGAAACGCCCGGCGCGGCGTTACGATCGATGATCTGCTCGGGCTCATTCGACGCCGCATTGGTCAGCAGTTTTTCGTTGATGCCGCTGAAGATGGCCGAGGGCGTGGCTCCTGCGGGCAGGTCGAGAAGGCTGTAATTCAAAAACGCGCCGCCTTGCGTCTGGATGGGCGCTTCTTGCCGCCAGTCGGGCGCATTGATGGTGATGCCGGTATCGGGGACCAGCAGGCTCAGCATGGCCGTGGGATACGCCACCTGGTGGGCCAGGGTGGCGCTGCCATTTTCCACCGGCAAAGAATAGCGCAGGAATAGCTGCGTGCTGCCCGGCGGCAGGGGTTGGGTGTCGATGAGAGTGGCGCCATCCAGAATAAAACGTTCGCCCAGGGTTTCACCTTCAACATTGATGTGAATGGCATTTTCGGGCAGTGGGATTCTGAGCACGGCGGGTTTATCGGAGCCCGGCGTCTTTTCACCGGCAAAAACTCGATCCGCCGAATTCATAAAGGAGTACACCTCGCCCACATCGATGAAGCTGGGATTGGTGAAATCGATAAGCCAGTGCGCGCGGTCGATAGACACCGCATCGACGTTGGCCCCGGGATCATAGACCGAAGCCATCAGCTCGATCTTGTTGGAGTCGGGAGTGAAATGCCCGATCTCGCTATGATAAGTCAGATTCTGATAGGTGGTTTCCACCACATAGGCCCAGGTGGGTGCGGTGGGCAATCCCGTAAATTGTGTGCGTCCCTGATCGTCGGTTTCGGCCTCGCGGGTTTCCACAAATTGCTCCTGCTCAAAAATAATCAACCGCACAGGCTGATTGGCCAGGCGCTCGCCCGTGCTGCCGTTGGCGACCACCGCCTCGACATCGCCCAGCCCTTCCACCGAAACCTGCGACTGATCGAAGCCCAGACTAAAGCGCCGCACGGCCGAGGCCAGGAGCTTTTGCTGTCCCGCATCCAGTTGGCCCACATCGGGATGCGCATCGGAGGTGAAAGTCGCGACCAGTTGGGCGTCCGTGGCATTGAGCCATTGCGGATTGTTCAGGGACGGCGTATTTGCGTCCAGCCCCTCGCCGCTGGAGCCGTGACAACTGCTGCAATCCTGCTCATACAGCTTGACAGCGCCAGCCATCGCTCCGGCGGGGAAATGTAGCGACCACACAAATGCAGTCAGATCCCAACGCTCATCCTCACTGAGCTGTTCTCCCCAAGGCGGCATCATCTTATCCATGCGCCCCTGGGTGATGACATCGAAGACATCTTGCGGGCTCATATCCGCTGCATAATCAGGTACGGTGAAATCGGGCGGCGGAGAGGAAAGCTGTGCAACCAACGGGCCATCGCCTTTGCCCTGCTCGCCATGACACTGCACGCATCGCTGCGAAAACAGCGCGGCGCCCCGATACGCCTTCCCCATCGACGCCTCTTGCCCTGTTGGCTCATTTTGCCCGCCATCCTGTGCATAGACCCGGTGAGTGGAACCTCCCGAGGGCGTTATCATCAGCACGCCCATGAGAATCACAAATAATACACTTACAACTGTACGCCGTTTACCAGATGAGATCGTCATTGAATCCTGAAAATGATGAATGTTTTTTTGACACGACGCAGCCGCCCGGATATCAAACGGCTGCACTGTGGGCCGGGAAGATGAAAGGCTTACTGCGAATCCAGCGATTGATATTGATTGGCGTCCGGCGCCTCTTCATAGCGAGAGGGACATTTCAACAAAAGCGTATCCGCCTTGAATGTGCCGTCTGGCTGAATATTCCCTTCCACAATCGCCTCGGTGGCTTCATCGAAATTACTGGGACGGCTGCCATGAAAGCTTACCAGGACAGACTCGCCGCTCTGATCGCTCATCCGAAACTTGAGAAGCAGATTGGTGGCGTCCCAATCCTCGGTTTCCTGCAAGATGGCTCCCGAAACCCTGATTTTCTTGTTGATGTAGGCTTGGGGGTTCTGATTCAGCTCATCCAGTGGGATGTAGTACGCGCCGGTATTTTTGATGGCCCCATAGCCAAGATAAACGATGGCCAGGACGATGATAATGCCGCCAATGATGAATTTGAGTTTCTTGTTGGGATTCTTGGCGGCAATTTTGGGTTGCGTGACAACAGATTCAGTCATATAAAAAACTCCGGCTGATAATGATCATAGGGAAAAAACATCACTTCATTATAGCACGCTCGATGGATGAAAAGATAACCAGTGGATGAAGAGGACGTTAGAATTTGATGAGAAGAAGTAAGCAGCCTTTCAATTATTCACCATCTCGTCCCTCTTCTTCCACCCAATCCTCGTCTTGCCACCAGTCTTCCACCAGCTCATCCTGATTCATTCCCAGATGCCTCTCCTCGATAATCTGAACAGCGCGCGGGGCCAGGGCCTTTTTCACCATCACCTTCACTTCGGCCAGCGGCCCGAATTGCATCCCATACACGCTTCCCACCGATTCGCCGCTGGTGATGGCGGGAATGCCCTCGCTATCCAGCAGAGCCACCACCAGCGCCGCCTCCAGTTCATTGGCAGCGCGATAGACTTCCACCGGGCGGTTGTCATCCCCGCCGAAGGCGACGCGAGATTTCACCCGGGCTCGGGCGGCCCGAAAAAAGCGTTTGGTCCAATCAGCCGCTAACGTTGTCATGACACGATTATAACACATCCCGCCTCCGGCAATTGATATAGCGAACGCCTCCGGGGTGCGGTGATTACCCATCAGTCGATAACAAGGCCCGCCTGCCACCGCTCCACCAGACTTTCAAGGTCTGCGAGACCTTGAAAGTCTTTTCGCGCTCCCAAATTGAAACACACCCCACCCGCAAACGTTTTTTGAAAGAAAGCCCATTGAGATGTAGAATATGATCCATCTGTTTCCCCACTGTTCTATACATCGCATCTATCGATATAAGGAGGCGCTGATGAGACGTCAATTTCGCTGGTTTGCCATCATACTCCTGCTTTTGACGGCAACCTTTATCTTGCAATCGCCAGCCTGGGCGGATGGAAGCAGCAGCAACTGTGATCCTGATGGTGTGCAAGACAGCGGTGCAATCTATCGAATCTGTATGCCGACTGGCCCCTGGAATGGTGATTTGGTCGTCTTTGCACACGGTTATGTCTCGCCTTTTGAACCGGTGGGCATCCCCGAAGATCAATTAACCCTGCCCGACGGCACATCCATTGTGGATATGATCACAGGCATGGGATACGCATTTGCCACCACCAGCTATGCTTATAACGGCCTCGCCATCCCTCAAGGCGTGGCAGACGTAACTGATCTGGTGAACATCTTCAGCCAGACCAAAGGCGAGCCCATCCATGTTTACCTCACCGGGCCATCTGAAGGAGGGCTGGTGACAGTGCTGGGGGCGGAACAGCATCCTGATGTGTTCGATGGCGCGCTCTCCACTTGCGGCCCCATCGGAAATTTCCAGAAACAAACCGATTATTTTGCTGACTTCCGGGTCGTATTTGATTACTTCTTTCCCGACTCGCTGCCTCCCAGCCCGGTAAATATCCCCTCCCAAGTGACGCAGCAGTGGGATGATGTTTACGCCCCGGCCATTTCCCAGGCTATCAGCGACGACCCTCATGCCGCCGGGCAATTGCTCCGCGTCACCCGGGCCGCTGTGGACCCCGATGACCCCGCCACTGTGGAAAAGACCATATTGTGGAACCTGTGGTATAACGCATTCGCAACCAATGACGCCCGAGACAAATTGGGCGGACAGCCTTACAGCAACAGACATAAAATTTACGTAGGTTCGGACAACGACCTGGCATTGAATGCGGGCGTAGAGCGCTTCAGTGCGGACCCCAATGCAAAATTAGAGATTCAGCAGCATTATCAAGCCTCGGGCGACCTGCAAATTCCTGTTGTAACCATGCACAACCTTCTGGACCCCATCGTGCCGTACTGGCATGAACCGTTCTATCGCCAAAAGGTAATGGTCAGCGGTGCAGCCTTTCAGCACGTTAATATCCCCATCGCCCGCTACGGTCACTGCAATTTCACGCCAGAAGAAGTCCTGGCCGCCTTCGGTATTCTGGTCTTTCGCGTTGAAGGCAACGTGTTGGACGCAGATGCCGTGCTGACTGACGCCCGGGCCAGAGCCCGTTTCAACACACTTGTCCGACAATATGGCGTCCCGGTGAAGCAGTAAGTCGTGCGCACCACTAAAACCAAAACGCTCCCGGTGTAGAGTCGGGAGCGTTCGTTATTGGTGGCGACGGGTGGACTTGAACCACCGACACAGCGATTATGAGCCGCTTGCTCTGCCTCCTGAGCTACGTCGCCATATCGAAGCCCCGGCGTGAACCGGGGCTTTTTTGGTAGCGGGGACAGGATTCGAACCTGCGACCTTCGGGTTATGAGCCCGACGAGCTACCTCTGCTCCACCCCGCAGCGGCAAGTATGTATTATAGCAGGAAAGTCGGATTTGTCAAGTTCTTTTACAAAAAATTGCGCCCCGTGATAAACTCAGTCTCATAACATTTCGTTCCTGACGCCAACCGCTCACATATCTTGTCTTCCCATGCGCCTCATCGCTGACCTGCATATCCACTCCCACTATTCCCGCGCCACCAGCAAGAAGCTGGACATCCCCAACCTGGCCATCTGGGCCCGACGCAAGGGCGTGCACATCGTGGGCACGGGCGATATTTCGCATCCCGGCTGGCTGGCCGAGATGCGCGAGAGCCTGGAACCGGCGGAGGAAGGGCTGTATCGCCTGAAGCCGGAGGTGGAACGGGCCGTGGATGAGCAGACGCCCGCGGCCTGCCAGGGCAAGACCGTGCGCTTTCTGCTGGCCGGGGAGATCAGCAGCATCTACAAACGGGGCGGCAAGGTGCGCAAGGTGCACAACGTCATCTTCGCCCCCGATTTCGAAACGGTGGAGGTCATTCAGACCGAGCTGGAGAAGATCGGCAACATCCGCTCCGACGGGCGTCCCATCCTGGGGCTGGATTCTCGCGATCTGCTGGAGCTGATTCTGGAGATCGATGAGCGCAACCATCTCATCCCCGCCCACATCTGGACGCCCTGGTTCGCTATGCTGGGCTCCAAATCGGGCTTCGATTCGGTGGAAGAATGCTTTGGCGACCTGACGCCACACATCTTCGCCCTGGAAACGGGCCTTTCCTCCGACCCGCCCATGAACTGGCGCGTCACCAATCTGGATCGCTACGCGCTCACTTCCAGCTCCGACGCGCACTCGCCCGCCAAACTGGCCCGAGAGGCCACCATCTTCGATATCGACTTGGGCTACGACGCCCTCTTCGATGCGCTGCGGGCCAACGATCCCGCCCGCTACCTGGGTACGCTGGAGTTCTTCCCGGAAGAGGGCAAATACCACTACGACGGGCATCGCAAATGCGGCATCGTGTGGGATCCCAAGACCACCCTGGCCCACCAGGGCGTCTGCCCGGTGTGCGGCAAACCGGTGACAGTGGGGGTGATGCACCGGGTGGAGAGTCTGGCCGATCGTCCCGAGGACGAGCCCAAACCCAACGCCGCGCCCTTCCACAGCCTCATCCCCCTGCCCGAGATCATCTCAGAAATCCAGGGCGTGGGCCCCAAGAGCAAGCGAGTGCAGCGAGAATACGACCGCATCCTGGGCCGCCTGGGCCCGGAGCTGGAAATCCTTTTCGACCTGCCGCTGGAAGCGATTGCGGCGGTGGGCGGGCCCAAGCTGGCGGAGGGCATCGACAGAATGCGGCGGGGCGAGGTCATCGCCCGGCCCGGCTACGACGGCGAATTCGGCGTCATCCGCGTCTTTCCGGTGGCGGAGGCCACATCGCCCCAGCAGGCCCTTTTCGACGCCCCCAATCCTGATACTGATCCTAATCCCGGCCCGCCTCCGGCTCTCTTCAGCGCCCCGGAAACAGCGCCGCCCTCCCCGCCACCCGTCATCCTGCGCGAACCTGCTCCACAACCTTCAATCATTAATCATCAATCCTTGATCTCCTCTCTCAACCCCGCCCAGCGAGAAGCCGTCCTCACCAGCGACCGCCCGCTGATCATCGTGGCCGGGCCCGGCGCCGGCAAAACCCGCACCCTCACCACCCGCATTGCCTACCTCATCCAGACCCAGGGCGTCGATCCCGCCAGCGTGCTGGCCATCACCTTCACCAACAAAGCCGCGCAGGAGATGCGGGAACGATTGCAAGCGCTGGTGGGAGAAGCCACCGCAGCCCACATCACCATTAGCACCTTCCACGCCTTTGGCGCCCAGATTTTGCGGGATCACCTGGGGAGTGATTTCAGCATTTTGGATGAGACGCAGCGGGAGCAACTGGTGAAGGGGCTATTTTTGGGCCCCAATGGCAAGGCCCGTCGCCATTTTTTGCAGCAGATTTCCACCGCCAAGCAGCATCTGCTGGGCCCGGACGCCCCTGGTCTGGCCGAGCTCTATCCTGACGATCCCGATTTTCCCATCCGCTACCGGGCCTATGAGGATGCACTGGCCCGAGATAACGTTCTTGATTTCGACGATCTCATCTTGCGCCCGGTGCGGTTGCTGCAAGAAAACCCTGCCGCGCTACGCGCGTTGCAGGCCCGCTATCGCTGGATCTCGGTGGATGAGTATCAGGACCTGAACCTGGGCCAATATCGGCTGCTGCGGCTGTTGACCGCGGGCGGGGCCAATCTCTGCGTGATCGGCGACCCCGACCAGGCCATCTACGGCTTTCGCGGCGCAGATTACCGTTTCTTCCTCCGCTTTCAGGAAGATTTCCCCGACGCCCGCAAGATCGTTTTGCAGCAAAATTATCGCTCCGCCGCGGCCATCCTCGACGCCGCCCAACAGGTCATCGCCCAAAACCCCGACCGGGAGGCCATCGAGCTCATCGCCAATTTCGCGGATGACGTGAAGCTGACCATCTACCAGGCCCCCACCGACAAGGCCGAGGCCGAGTATGTGGTGCATCAGATCGAATCCACCATCGGCGGCACCAGTCTTTTTTCCATCGATTCGGGCCGGGTGGAGGATGAGAGCCGGGAGTCGGGCTATTCCTTCGGGGATTTTGCGGTGCTCTATCGCCTGAACGCGCTGAGCGCTCCCCTGATCGAGGCCTTCCAGCGCTCGGGCATTCCCTTCCAGACGGTGGGGCGGAAGCCCTTCAGCGCCCGGCCTGCGGTGCGCCTGCTGCTGGCGGGCCTGAATCTGCTGCACAATCCCGGCAGCCGCGTGCACCGGGCCGCGCTGCCCGATCCCTTGCCCGAGGGCTGGGAGGACCTGGCGGCCTGGGCCTGGGCCTCGGCGCTGTCACTGCCTCAGCTCATCGAGCGCATGGCGGGCCTGCTGCCCCTGCCCGAGGATGGCGAGGATGATGTGGAGAAGTTGGCTGCCATGGCCGAGCCTTTCGCCGACGACCTGCCCGGCTTCCTCGCACACATGGCTCTGCAAACCGAGACCGACATCTACGATCCCCGGGCCGACCGCGTGGCCCTGATGACCCTGCATGCAGCCAAGGGGCTGGAGTTCCCCGTGGTGTTCATCATCGGTTGCGAGGAGAGCCTGCTGCCTTACTTCCGTCCGGGCGAGAAAGTGAATGTGGAGGAGGAGCGGCGGCTGTTCTACGTGGGCATGACGCGCGCGCGGAACCAGCTCGTCCTCACCCACGCCCGCAAGCGCTTCCTCTTCGGCAAAGAAATCCATAACTCCCGCTCTCACTTCGTGGATGACATCGAAACCGCGCTGCTGGAGGTGAAGCAGATGCAGGCCCGCAAGAAGAAAAGGCGCAAAAAGGACGGGCCGGAACAGTTGAGTTTGTTCTAGCCAGACATTCAAGGTCTGCGAGACCTTGAATGTCTTCGCACTACGGGAGACGACCATGCCCACCAGCATTCCCTTAATCCCCGGCCATTACTACCACATCTACCATCGCGGCAATAATCGCGAAGTTATTTTCCGCGAAGATCGGAATTATCGCTATTTTCTCAAACGCTACGCCAAATACATTGAGCCAATCGCTTTCACCTACGCCTACTGCCTGATGCCCAATCATTTTCATGTGGCAGTGCGCATAAAAACCGCCGAAGAACAACACGCGTGGCGGCTGGCGCACCAGACTTCCGAGGTCTCGCAGACCTCGGAAGTCTTCGAGGCCCTGGACCCCTCCTGGCAATTCGGCAGGCTCTTCAACAGCTACACCCGGGCCTTTAATCGCGCCTATCATCGCAGCGGCAGCCTCTTCGAAGGACGATTCCGGCGCAAGGAGGTGATAGCATTGCCCTATCTGCTCAATCTCATCGCCTACATCCACCAAAATCCGATTCAACACGGCTTTGTCGAAACGCTGGGGGACTGGCCCTGGTCATCCTGGCACGCCTTGCAAACCGATGCGCCCACCCTGCTGCAACGGGATGAATTGCGTTTCTGGACGGGCGGTTTTGCCAGCGCGGAAGCCTTTGCCGCCGCGAACCCCATCGATATCGGCGAACTCATTGAAGAAGATTGGGCGTGACGCGCCAGAGCTTCAAGGTCTCGCAGACCTTGAAGCTCGTCTCTCCCGACAGGGTAATTGCTTACAATCCCATCCTGCATTATAATCTCCGCAATGAAAAACGTCCCGGGACGTTACCGTCTCGGGAATATCATTTTCTCCACTCTTTTCATTCCTGATTATAGGAGGTTAGGAACATGTTACGACGGCGAATCTTCTGGATCGCTCTGGGACTGCTGCTCTTCGGCATTCTGGCGGCTGCTTGCGCCCCTCCCGGCGGAGCCAAGAAAGAAGCCAGCGGTGAACTCAATCTGCTTTGTACGCCACAGGTCGAGTGGTGTGAGGGGATGAAAGCGGAATTTGAGAAGAAGTATCCCAACATCACCGTGAACTTCGTGCGCATGTCCAGCGGCGAGAGCCTGACCCGGTTGCGCAACGAGAAAGACAATCCTCAGTTCGACATCTGGTGGGGCGGGCCTGTAGACGGCCAGATTGCCGCCAAGCAAGAGGGACTGCTTGAGCAATATAAAACGCCCGCACAGGACAAGATCATCAACAAGAAGCTGATGCTGGACCCGGACGGCTATTGGGTGGGCGTCTATGTTGGCTCTTTGGGCTTCGCCACCAACAAAGACTGGTCGGAAGCCAACGGCGGCTGGGTGCCCAAGTCATGGGATGATCTGCTGGATCCCAAACTGAAAGGCCAACTGATGGTGGCTCACCCCTCCAGCTCCGGCACCTCCTACACCGCCCTCTGCACACTTTTGCAGATCAAGGGTGAGGAGGATGGTTGGAAATTCCTGAAAGAATACGCCGGACAGGTCAACCAGTTCACCAAGAGCGGTTCGGCGCCCGCCCGGTTCGTGGGCGCAGGCGAGGCCGCGGTGGGCATTGTCTTCTCCCATGATATCGTCAAACAGATCGAAGATGGCATGCCTCTGATTCTCTCCTTCCCCGAAGAGGGAACCGGTTACGAGATCGGCGGCATGGGCATCATCAAGGGTGCCAAAAACCTTGAGAACGCCAAGCTGTGGTACGATTGGGCGCTTCAGCCCGAGACCCAGGAGCTGGGTCCCAAGTACGGCGCTTATCAGGCCCCGACCGTAGAAGGAGCCAAGGCCTCCAAGCCCGAGTTGCTGAAAGTCAAGCTCATCGACTATGACTTTGAGTGGTGCGGCCAGCACAAGAAAGAATTCGTGGATCGCTTCACCAACGAAATCGCAGGCGCCGAGAACCTGAAGAAGTAGCAGTTACGATCAGGGCGGCGGGCTAACCATGCCCGTCGCCCTTTCATTCACATTGCGGAAAGCGTTGCCTATGAATGCAGGACGAACCAACACGCTGGTGCGGCGATTGCGGGAATATCAACAAATCGCCCGCGATCCGGTGATGATGACCGGATTGCTGGCCAGCAGCGCTTTTGTATTTTTCTTTGTGGTGTGGCCCCTGTTGCGGGTGGCCTGGGACGGCTTTTTCGATTATCAGACCGGGGCTTTTTCGCTGGAGTATTTTGGCCGCTATTTCGATCCCTATTTTGCCCGCCACAGTTGGACCACCCTACGCGACACCATGATCATGGGGCTGGCCACCGCCGCCGGCGGCACACTGTTGGGATTTATCATCGCCTTCACCTTTGTGCGCTGCAATTTCCCCTTCAAGCGCGTCTCCCACGCCCTCTCGCTGGTGCCCACCATCTCCCCGCCCTTCGCCATCGCCATCGCCGTCATCCTGTTATTCGGGCGTTCGGGCCTGGTGACGCACAAATGGCTGGGCATTGACTTCACCTATGGGATGAACGACATTTACGGGCTGGACGGGCTGGTCTTCGTGCAGATCATCACCTTCTTCCCCGTGGCCTACCTCATCATCCGCGCCATGCTGGAGCGCTTGGATCCGGCCATGGAGGAGGCGGCCCAGAGCCTGGGGGCCAGCAAGCTGCACATTCTGCGCACCGTCACCCTGCCCCTGTTGCTGCCCGGCTTCGCCGGGGCCTTTTTGCTGCTCTTCGTCGAATCGCTGGCCGATTTGGGCAATCCCCTGTTGCTGACGGGCCAGCGCAACGTGCTTTCCACCGAGATCTATCTGGCGGTCAATGGCGAATACAATCAGCAAAAAGCCGCTGCCCTGTCGCTGGTGCTGCTGGTTCCCACCCTCACCGTCTTCCTGGTGCAGCGCTATTGGGTCAACAAACGATCCTATGTGTCGGTGACAGGCAAACCCACGGGCGGGCAGTTGAGCATCAAGGAATGGTACATCCGCTGGCCATTCACTATCATCACCTCACTCACCCTGTTGCTGGTGATTGCGCTTTATCTTTCCATCGCTGTGGGGTCGTTCACCAAGCTGTGGGGGATTGATTTCTCCTTCACCCTGGACAACTATCTCATCGCCTTCCATCGCGGCATCGAGGCCATTCTGGATACGACCTTCCTGTCGGCGGTGGCGACGCCCATCGCTGGCGTTTTGGGCATGGTCATCGCCTTTCTGGTGGTGCGCAAGCGCTTTTCGGGCAAAGAAGCCCTGGATTTCGTCTCCAACCTGGGCGCGGCTGTGCCCGGCACCATCCTGGGCATTGGCTTCATCATCGCCTTCATCGATGCGCCCTGGCCCGCGGTGATGCTTGTCTTCCTGGCATTCCTCCTTTATCTCCTCAACGCCGTCGAAGCCAGCCGCAAACAAAAGCTGATTGTTTCCTCCATCGGGATCGTCGCCGGGCTGGCGCTGGCCTGGACCTTTGCCGCCTGGGGCGCCTGGTATCTGGCCATGATCGGCCTGATTCTGGCGCTGGCGTTGGCGCTCATCGCCTGGATGGGCGCGCAGCCCAGCCATCGCCGCACACTCCTCTGGCTGATGATGATTCCGGTAGTGGGACTGATCCTGTTTATCGTCGGGCCCTATCCCACGCAATGGGTGGCCGAATGGGGGCGGTCGCTGGGCGGCAACTGGGCCAAAATCGTCACCAGCATGTCCGAATGGATCGATGTGTTCACGCAAGTTCCCCTGCCCGCGCACGGCTTTTTGCTGCTGGCCATCGGCGGCTACGCCATGAGTCGATTGAAAGCGGGCCGATGGCGGCTGGCCTTTACCATGATGCTGCTGGGGGCGGCCACCATGTTGATCTTCACTGGCAAGCCCCTGGCCCTGGTGGGCAGCTCCTACATCATCATCGCCGCTTACTCGGTGCGCAGCCTGCCCGCCTCGCTGCGAGCGGGCGTGGCGTCATTACAGCAAATCGATCCCGCCATCGAAGAAGCCTCGACCTCATTAGGTGCGGACGCCCAGGTCACCTTCCGCCGCGTCACCCTGCCCCTCATCGCCCCGGCCTTTCTGGCGGGTCTGATCTTCGCCTTCGCCCGCCACATGACCTCCCTCAGCGCCATCATCTTCCTGACCACGCCCAAATGGAAGATTCTGACCGTGCTCATCCTCAGCGAGGTGGAGCAGGGCGGGCTCAACATCGCCACCGCTTACTCCATGATCGTCATCCTCATCGTGTTGGCGGCCATCGGCCTGTTCTACTTCTTCATGGGCCGGGCCTACAAAACCGATCAGGTGGACATCACCATGGGCGGAGGATGAAGTCAGTTTCCAGTGAACAGTGTTCAGTGAGCAGGCGGCTACCCTCCGATACCGATGAAAATGACCGGTGACCGTGGACGGAGGACGGGAACTCCGGTTTTTCGGTCTCCCGTCTCCGGTCTTCCGTCTATTTTCAAAGCAGTATCAGTTGCTGACGTTTCTTCTTTAATCATTAATCATCAATTATTCACATCTTATGGCATACCTTTCTCTGCAAAATCTTGTCAAGAAATTTCAGGCCCGCGGCGGCAGCGGTGAAGTGCTGGCCGTGGATAACGTCTCGCTGGACATCGAACAGGGCGAATTTGTGACCCTGCTGGGGCCCAGCGGCTGCGGCAAAACCACCACCTTGCGCCTCATCGCCGGCTTCGAATTCCCCACCAGCGGCCACATCATCCTGGACGGCAAGGACGTGGCCCCGCTGCCCCCTGACAAGCGGCAGATGTCCATGGTCTTCCAATCCTACGCCATCTTTCCTCACCTCAGCGTATTCGAGAACATCGCCTACGGGCTGAAGATCAAAAAGATGTCCAAAGAGGACATCAGGCGACGAGTGGCCCAGGTGCTGGAGCTGACTGAATTGACCGGGCTGGAAAACCGCGCGCCCAATCAGCTTTCGGGCGGGCAGCAGCAGCGCGTAGCGCTGGCCCGGGCGTTGGTCATGGAACCGAAGGTTTTGCTGCTGGACGAACCCCTCTCCAACCTGGACGCCAAGCTGCGGGAGCAGATGCGGGTGGAGCTGCGCCGCATCCAGTCGCAGTTGGGCATCACCAGCGTCTATGTCACCCACGATCAGGTGGAGGCCATGGCGCTCTCCGACAAAATCGTGGTGATGAACGAGGGACGCATCGAGCAGGTGGGCCGGCCCTGGGAGGTGTACCGGCATCCGGCCAACGAATTCGTGGCCAACTTCATCGGTCGGGCCAATTTCGTGGATGGCGAGGTGGTGCGCGTGGAAGGAGATCGGCTGGTGGTGCGGGCCCTGGGCGGCGTCATGGACATCCCCCAGCCCGATGCCCCGCGGCGCCCGGGCGAGCCGGTGCGGCTGGTGGTGCGGCCCGAGGCCATCCGCCTGGATGCGGGCGCAGAGGGTTTCCCCGCCATCGTGCGCCGCTCCACCTATCTGGGCGAGCTCATCGAATATGATCTGGAAGTCGGCGGACAATTGCTCATCGCCACCGAATCGGACGTGGTGCGGGCCGAGGTGTATCCCGAAGGCAAAGCGATCAGCATTTCTTTCCACAAAAACGCGGTGTATTGCCTGCCAAAGTAGTAACGCGCTGACAGTCACCCCACCGCTATAGCGTCTGAACGTCAGGGACGATGACGCGCCTGCCACAAATACGGGGGGATTGTCAGTTTTTACTCATCCAAATACAACAAAACACCCGCTGATTGTGCAGCGTTCCGCAATCGCACATCCTGCGTAGCCAGCGGCAGACCGAGACGCATGGCAAGATCGAGATAGGACGCGTCGTAAGATGAAAGGATGTATTCGCGGGCTAAAGCCATAATCTCAGCAAAGACTCGTTGCCAAAGTTCCTGCTCGACGGTGATGGGGAGTTGTGCGATGAGGTTGATGAACCGGGCGCTTCCAGCCTTGTCTATGCGCCCGCGACGTTCCGCCACGATCAAGACGTTACTGATTTCAAGAGGCCATACAGCGGGAACGATTGCTGTATGGTTAGACAAACTTTCCAGCACTGCGTCAGCGTAAAAACTGGACTCATCTTCAAAACACCATGCCATCACAACCGAGGCGTCGAGTACGAAATCTGCATCGTTCATTACGCCCGCCCCTCCTCTTTCATCTCCTGAACAGAAAGACCGCCCAACCGATATTTCTGACGGAAGTCCTTGATCTGAGCAATGACTTCCTCGGGGGAAGCGGCATATTTAGGAGCCACGGGTTGCATCATGGCGATGGGGACGTTGTGACGGGTAATGATGATTCGTTCACCCTTTGACACGCGTTCAATAAGCTGTGAGAAGTGGGTTTTGGCTTTATAAGCGCCTATGGTTGTCATGGATTGTCTCCTTTAGTTAGACTGGTCTAACACTAGTCTAACATGATTTCTGTTTATAAACAATTTGGATGTGTCCATTTTCAGTTGGAGGAGCCCCCTCCATTCATTCCTTCCCTGCTCCGCAACGGGCGGAGGAGAAGATGCGGAAGTGGATTGCCTGGCGTCCGCCGCCATCGCCTGGGGCTGACAGGCCCAGGCTCATAGCTGAAAGACGCGCAAGCGCCTTGGCCGACAGGAACCTTTTGATATGCGATGTGCGATGAAAATGACGGAAAACAGGCGCTGTCGCATGAGATAATCGGCTTCAGTCGGTTTTTAGCTTTGAGCCCGATCCCTGGGCGCCGGGCGATAGCGCATGAACGCCTCCAACTCATTTCGAACACACCCAAATCTTGGAGCATGTGGACTTTGCTCCAATTTGAAACGCAGTCATCTATTACCTCCTACATTGACGGCCACAGCTTTTTTTGTTATACTGAAAATCAGTCAATCAGAAATCCTGCGAGGCGTGCAATGAAAGATATCACAATACAGATGTCCAAGAGAGGCATCATCACTTTACCCAAACCTTTACGAGAATCTTACAACCTGCATCCCGGCGATACTTTTTCCCTTATCGATCTGGGCGGCGTTTTTGTTTTGAGCCCCCAGCGCTCTGAGATCGATGCCATTGCCGATAAGATCGCTGCGCAATGGGAGTCGGACGGAGAATCATTGGAGTCGATGTTGCGGGCCTTGCGCGAGGAGCGAGCGCAACGTGCCAGCTAAACGGCGTGTTTTTCTGGATACCAGTGCGCTGTTTGCCGCTGTTTATTCCGATACGGGTGGCGCCCGACTGATTTTGAAACTTGGGGAGGCTGGCGCTTTGTCGCTGTGGATCGGGCCCTGGGTGCTTAAGGAGTCAGAAAATGTGATCAGGCGCAAATCGCCGAAAAGCTTGGCCTATTTTGCCATATTGCTGGATGGGGCGAACATTCAAATTGGCCCAGAGGCGGATGATGATGCTCTGAGCGAGGCGCTTTCTGTAATTGATTATGCGCCCGATGCGCAGGTCGTGGCCGAAGCGCTGATGCTGGATGTCGATTATCTCGTCTCTTTTGATAGAGAGCATCTGGTGGGTAATCCAGGATTAGACAAATTGCCTTTCCTTGTCGGAACGGCTGGTGATTGCCTTGCCTGGTGCAGAGAACGTTGGTAAAAAAGGGGGCGTTTCAAAATTTGGGACGCGTTTACGCTTTTCGCGCCGACTCAGGCCGGTCGGTGCGTCATCGGATAGTGCGCCCAAAAATTGAAACGCATCCGTCGTGAGAAGTGGATTTTGCCCCCTGAAAAAGGTCAGAATCAGCAGTGCTGCCAGAGAAAACAGCCAAAATGGTGAGGTTTCAGCCGATTTTTCTTGGCGGAACCTTGGTCTTTTCCTTTGCGCCTTGGCGACCCTTCGGCTTCGCTCAGGGCATGCTTTGCATGAGATAATGCTTTTTTCATGCGATCCGACTTTGGCTTCAGAAACATCAATTGTTATCATGGTATCCTGTGCAGAAATCTGCTATCATAAATAGAAATAGTTATCCATAATCTAACGCTCAATCGGCATGGAGTCATGGAAATCAGAACCCTCACAGAACAATTTGATATTGAGAGCGAGTATCGTGCTGATTCGAGAATCGTTTTGTACCATGGTGATGTCCGAAATTTCTTATCGACAATACCTGATGGAACCGTTAAACTTATAATCACATCGCCTCCTTACAATATCGGCAAGGAATATGAGACGCGCGTCAGCATCGATCGTTACCTTGCTCAACAGGAAAATGTGATAACAGACCTTTATCGAGTTCTACATCCTCAGGGAAGCATTTGCTGGCAGGTTGGGAATTATGTGGAAAAGAGTGAAATTTTCCCACTTGATATTTTTTTCTATCCCATTTTCAAATCTTTGGGGATGAAACTGCGTAATCGTATCGTATGGCACTTTGGGCATGGTCTTCATGCTAGGAAACGTTTTTCTGGTCGTTATGAAACGCTTCTTTGGTTCACAAAAAGTAATGATTACACTTTTAATCTGGATGATGTTCGAGTTCCTTCAAAATATCCCGGAAAAAGACATTACAAAGGCGCTAAAAAAGGACAGCTTTCAGGTAATCCCAAAGGAAAAAATCCATCGGATATCTGGTTACTGATGCAAAAAGAGTGGGAAACCGGCTTATGGGATATTCCTAATGTGAAATCCAATCATCCAGAGAAAACCGGACACCCTGCTCAATTTCCCATCGAATTGGTGGAACGTTGTGTTTTAGCGATGACAAACGAAAACGATTGGGTGCTAGACCCCTATGCAGGCGTCGGGTCCACAATCATTGCGGCAATTAAACGCGGGCGTCGGGCAATGGGTAGTGAGAAGGAAGAAAAATATGTTGCTGTTGCCCAAAATCGCATTGCAGATTATTTTGCCGGACGGCTAAAAATAAGACCACTGGGAAAACCTGTT
>JALSPL010000537.1 GCA_026985975.1 Anaerolineae bacterium
AGGATGAGGATGCGCGGGTCTCGCAGAATGGCCCGGGCGATGGCGATGCGCTGCTTCTGTCCGCCCGAAAGAGTGACCCCGCGCTCGCCCACCAACGTGTCATAGCCCTGAGGAAAGCTGAGGATGCTGTCGTGGATGGCTGCGGCTTTGGCTGCGGCCACGATCTCATCATCGCTGACCTCGCGCTCGGCGCCATAGGCGATGTTGGCGCGCAGGGTGCGGGAAAAGAGGAAGGGCTCCTGCTCGACAAAGGCGATCTGGCTGCGTAGGAAACGACGGGGATAGCGCCGCAGTTCTACGCCATCCAGCAAAATACGGCCCTCGGTGTAATCATAAAAGCGGGGCAGCAGGTTGACCAACGTGGTCTTGCCCGACCCGGAAGCGCCCAACAGAGCCACCGTCTGACCCGGGCGGCAATGAAAGCTGATATTTTTGAGGATGGGAACGGGAGATTCAGCCTCATAGGCAAAGCTGACATCCTCGAAGCGGACATCGCCCGCCACGGGCCCCTGGGGCGGATAATCGCCATCCTGCAGCGGCTCTTTCGCTTCGCGAATAATGGCCGCCACCCGTTCGTAAGAGACCAGCGCCGTGGATGTCTGCACGATGACCCGGCCCAAATTGCGCATGGGCCAGATGATATAGACCAGCATGCCGATGTAGGCCAGATAGCTGCCGATACTGATGGTTCCGTTCATCACCATCAGGCCGCCCGCCACATAGCCCACCAGCATCTGAAAACCGGCGATGAGATCGGAGCCGGGCCAGAAAAGCGAGTGGAAGAAGATGAGTTTGACGCCCAACCGATATTTCAGCCAGCTTACGCCGTCGAATTTTTTCTTTTCATAGCGCTGGCGGGCGAAGGCTTTCACCACCCGCACGCCGGAGAGGTTTTCCTGCAGGGTGGATGAGACCACCGCGTCCTGCTCCTGATAGCGCTCATATTGCTTTGCGATGCGCTTGAAGAAGAAGTAGGAGAGTAGCACCAGCACCGGCACGGCCGCCACCGAAATCAGGGCCAGACGGGCGTCCAGCCGCCAGATGGCGATGAAGTTGATGATGAACAGCAGCAGGATGCGGCCAATGCTCATGGCCTGCTCCTGATAAAAACGCCGCACAGCTTCCACATCCGACGTGGCGCGCTGAATGAGCTCGCCTGTGCGGGTTCGATCGTGAAAAGAGAAGCTCAGGCGCTGGATGTGATCGTAAACGTAATTGCGCAGGCGCAGGGCCACGCCCTCGGCTGTTTTGGTCGCCAGCCATCCGCTGAGAAATGTGAATCCGCCTTGCACCAGCGCCAGGCCGATAAATCCCAGCGCCACCAGGGCCATGTATTGCCAGGATTTGCCCGCGCCCAGCACCTTATCCACAAAATAACCGATGAGCAGATAGGTGGCGGTGCGGGAGAGCGCCGAGACGGCCACGGCCAGATTGGCGGTGATGAAAGCCGCATAGTAGCCGCGCAGCAACCGCCAGAGCCCGACAAAGCGACTTTGGGCCAGGGTTTTATTGAGATCCAGGGGAATGATGGGCGGGGATGATGGAGTCATAATGAGGGTGAATTCGTCAGAAGACGCGAAAAGTTCCAGGTTGCTGATTGATTCAGTCACAAAAGAGGCGTTTCTTTCTTGTTCCCGACAAGACGCGCAAAAACGCCCCACGGTCTGGTAAGCCCCGGCGCTTGTGTCAGGCGCTATTATACGCCAGCGGGCGGGGGAGGACAAATTCCGCGTTCGTAACGCAATGAATTGTCGAAAATGCTACATTTATGGGATACTGACTTCGCAGTCGCCATGAGCGGCTGCCCGCCAATAAGAATGAAAATGAGCAAGCCAATCTGGCTGGATAGCCAAGCCCGTAAAACGTAATGCGTAAGGCGTAAGGACCTCACGTTTTACGTTTTACGCATTACGTGGTGCGCCAGGCCAATGCTGGCTTCGAGAGCGTCTCTGCAAACGACGCCAACGTTTATTTTCGGGACAGGCGCCATGAGCGGCTGCACGCCGATAAGAATGAAAAAACGTCTGTGTCATTCTGAGTGACCAACGGGAGCGAAGAATCTCGCGTTTGCAGACGGGGAGATTCCTCAGTCGCTGCGCTCCTTCGGAATGACGTAAACATAATTTTATTTACGAAGCAGTTTATCCACACTAATCCCCACTTTTTCCGCATTCCCCACAGATTATCCACAAGGTTATCCACAATGAAGCTTGATATTGTCCTCGATGCTGATACGCTTTCCCAGATTCGCACCACCGCCATCGCCGCAGAAAGCATTGGGTTCGACGCCATCTGGACGCCCGAAACCCGGCATGATCCTTTTCCGCAACTGGCGCTGGTGGCCGAACACACTGAAAATATTGAAATAGGCACCGCCATCGCCGTGGCTTTCGCCCGCAGCCCCATGCACACAGCGTATGTGGCCTGGGATATGGCCCGATACAGCGACGGGCGCTTCATTCTGGGCCTGGGCACGCAGATCAAACCGCACATCGAACGACGGTTTTCCATGCCCTGGAGCAAGCCAGCCGCCCGGCTGCGGGAATATATCCTGGCCCTCAAACATATCTGGCGGACGTGGCAGTATAATGAGAAGCTGAATTTTCGTGGCGAGTTCTACAAGATGACTCTGATGTCCCCTTTCTTCAACCCCGGTCCCATCGCCCATCCCGATATCCCCATCTACATTGCCGGGGTCAACCGGCGGCTGTGTGAGCTGGCGGGCGAGCTGTGCGACGGTTTCCACGTGCATCCCTTCCACACCGTCGACTACCTACGAGAGCATATTCGCCCCTGGATGGCGGCGGGGGCGGAGAAGGCGGGCCGGAATGTGACGGATGTGGCTTTCAGCGCCACGGTCTTCGCCATCGTTGGAGATACGGAGCAGGAGCGGGCCATGCGCCGCCAGCAGGTGCGGATGCAGATCGCATTTTACGCATCCACGCCCTCTTATCGTCCGGTCCTGGCGCAGCACGGCTGGGAAGACATCGGGGAGCAGTTGGGCAAGATGGCTGTGCGCAAGCAGTGGGCGGAGATGCCTGCTCTGATCTCGGATGATATGCTGGAGCGATTCGCGCTCACCGGGACCTGGGATGAGATAGGCCCGGCCATCCGCGCCCGCTATGGCGATTTGCTGCAACGCGCCACCCTCTACATCCCCTTTGTTCCCGGCGAGAATGATGACGGCTGGCGGCGGTTGCTGGCCGCCATCAAAACCGATTGAGGCGCGATGAAAAATCCCGTCGTTGTTGCGCTGACGGGATTTTTATACGTGGTCAGGATTCAGATTCAGGAGCGGAAGGATGAATCGCCGCTTCTCGGGCCTTTTTTTCCATCGTGAATAGCGCCAGAAGGCGATCAGGCAAAATGCCTGGCGGCACGGTCCACACCACCAGCTTGACGGCCGTGCGCTCCAGGCCATGGATATCCACTTCGGTGAAGACCGGCACGCAGACAATGTTGACGTCATCTTCCTGCAAGTATCCCCGGGCGATAGCCGTGGCTTTGATGGCCTGATTGACGGCGCTGGCGCCAATGGCCTGCACCTCTGCGTAGCCTTGCTCGCGAATGATGCCCGCGATTGCACCCGCCACTGCGGTCGAACGAGATCGGGCCGAAACCTTGATGACTTCCATGATGCTTGCTCCTGCAACGGTGGGGGGTGTTGAAAAAGGGCGGGGTGACAATGCTATGGTTCCTGTTATTATTTTACACAAAGCGCGTCATGAAATCAATCCCCCCGTCGAGCAGGGGGGATCAATGCGCCCCAAATGAAGTTCCCAATGGCGCTGGCAGCCTCTTTCGGCGCTGTGTCCGCGGGCATCATGCGCGCGGGATGCGATGCGAAGCAGCATTGCGCCGAGGTGTTTTCTGATCGATCGGGAACGAAAAGTTTTCCTGAATCATTCATGTCGTTTTTTTTGACAAATCGCGTCATTCGTCGTTACAATTTCCCATCCGCTGCTGCTTTAGCAAATCTATGCGGATATCGATCTGACAACGACGTCAATTCTTCGATTCCATCAAAGAGGAGCCGCATAATGAAAAATGAGCGTTTGAGAACTCTCATGAAATTTCTGATTCCTGTCCTGACTATTTTTGCACTGAGTATTTTGGGGCCCACCAAAGCATTCGCTGCTGGCTTTGCTGAATCGGCCAGCCGGGAGACTATTCCCTGGTTGTGGTGGCTGGGACCCATTGGGTCACTTATCGCCCTGGGATTCGCCTATTATTTTTATCGTTCTGTGATGAGCCATAGCGAGGGCACGGATCAGATGGTGGAGATCGCTCAAGCCGTTCGCGATGGAGCGATGGCGTATCTGACCCGCCAATACAAAGTGGTGGCCATGGCGTTTATCGCTCTGTTCGTCATCTTTCTTTTCCTGGCCTATGTGCTGCATGTACAGAACACCGTCGTGCCCTTCGCTTTTCTCACTGGCGGCTTTTTCTCGGGTTTGTGCGGCTTTTTTGGCATGAAAACAGCCACCAACGCCTCCGCCCGCACCGCCCACGCCGCCCGTACCGGTTTGAATGACGCCCTGGTCATCGCCTTTCGGGCTGGCGCTGTCATGGGCCTGGTGGTAGTCGGCTTTGCTTTGCTGGATGTCTCCGTTTGGTTCCTCATTCTGTATTATCTATTCCCTCCCGAATTCTTTGGCGCTGGCAGCCCATTGCCGCAGATCACCGTCATCATGCTGAGTTTTGGCATGGGCGCTTCCACGCAGGCCCTGTTCGCCCGCGTCGGCGGCGGCATCTACACCAAGGCTGCGGATGTGGGCGCTGACCTGGTGGGCAAGGTGGAGGCGGGCATCCCCGAGGATGACCCCCGCAATCCCGCCACCATCGCCGACAATGTGGGCGACAATGTGGGCGATGTCGCCGGCATGGGCGCTGACCTGTATGAATCTTACGCCGGCTCCATTTTGGCCACCGCCGCCCTGGGCGTGGCCGCGGTCAGCGTGGCGGGCCCGCAACTGCTGGGCAACGTCTCGCTGATTCAGATGCAATTGCGATATCTGGCTGCGCCTATCGCCCTGGCCGGGATTGGCGTGATCCTTTCCATTTTCGGCATCTTCATGGTGCGCACTCGCGAAGGCGCCACCATGGCCGAGTTGATGGGAGCGCTGGGCAAAGGCGTCAACATCAGCTCCGCTGGCATCATCGTACTCTCGTTGCTGGTGGTGTGGGTGCTGAAGCTTCCCAACTGGTGGCAGGTGTGGGTGGCCATTGTCACCGGCCTGATTGTGGGCATCATCATTGGCAAGGCCACAGAGTATTACACCTCCCACGCATATAAACCCACCAAAGGCATTGCCGAGGCGGCGATGACCGGCCCGGCCACCGTTATTATCGAGGGCCTGGCCGTGGGCATGAATTCCACCATGATCCCGGTGCTTTCCATCGCAGTGGGCATTTTTATCAGCTTTTACATCGTGGGCGGGGCCAGCAATACGTTGATGGGCCTGTTCGGCGTGGGTATCGCTGCGGTGGGCATGCTCTCCACCCTGGGCATCACCCTGGCCACCGATGCGTATGGCCCCATCGCCGATAACGCCGGCGGCAATGCCGAGATGGCGCATCTGCCCCCGGAGGTGCGCCAGCGCACCGATCAACTGGACGCGCTGGGCAACACCACCGCCGCCACCGGCAAGGGCTTCGCCATCGGCTCCGCCGCCCTGACTGCGCTGGCGCTGCTGGCCGCTTATCTGGAAGAGATTCGTTATGGCCTCGGGCATCTGGCGCACATCACCCAGGTGGATATTGCCGGGCGCACGGTGCAGGTGGCCGAGATGAGCATGAAAGACTTCATGGCTTATTTCGACGTCACCCTGCTGAATCCGGCCGTGCTCATCGGTATTTTTGTCGGCGCGGTCACCGCCTTCTTCTTCGCCGCGCTCACCATGGAAGCAGTGGGGCGGGCCGCAGGCGGCATGGTGGAGGAAGTGCGGCGTCAGTTCCGGGAGATGCCCGGCATCCTGGAAGGCACCACCAAGCCCGATTACGCCCGATGCGTCGAGATCAGCACGGAGGCCGCTCAGCGCGAGATGATTCTGCCGGCGCTTTTGGGCATTATCGTGCCTCTCATCGTAGGCGTGTTGTTGGGCGTGGCGGGCGTGCTGGGTCTGCTCATCGGCGGCCTTACCGCCGGGTTTGCCCTGGCGATTATGATGGCCAACGCCGGCGGCGCCTGGGACAACGCCAAGAAGTATATCGAGGAGGGCGCTTACGGCGGCAAGGGTTCCGACGCCCACAAGGCCACCGTGGTGGGCGACACCGTAGGCGATCCCTTCAAGGACACCTCGGGCCCTTCGCTGAACATCCTCATCAAACTGATGTCCATGGTTTCGGTGGTTTTCGCGGGCCTGGTGGCGTCGCTCTACGGCGGCTTTGGCCTCATCGGCCTATTCCTGCACTGAGTTGTTGCATCGAAAAAACGAGGCCTCGGAGTTTGCTCCGGGGCCTTTTTTGTGGGGGCGTCTGTTCAATCATCGAAGCCGGAGCGGATGAAGGCGCGAGGGAAGATCGTTTCGGTTGGGCAATGCAACTTTGGATCGCATGAAAAAAGCTTTGTCTCACGCAAAGGAAAATATCAGGGTTTCGCCAAGAAAATATGGCTGAAACCCTACCATTTTCGCTGCT
>JALSPL010000538.1 GCA_026985975.1 Anaerolineae bacterium
CTTAACTTAATGACATTGACTGCTTACTGATCACTGCTCCGCCAGCCATTTCGCTCGATTCGCGGCGCGGGCGATCTTGCCGCTGGAGGTTTTGATCAGCCATTTGGGCCCGACCAGCGTCACATAACTGAGGGTGACCGCGCTTTCCCGGGCCACAAGCTGACGCATGGCCTTGGCGATGGCCTTGCGCTCAGTCGCATCTTCGGTCTCCACCTCAGCCACCACCGCAATGAGCTCGGTGCCCTCCCGTTGATCGGGCACGCCAAAAACCACAGCCCGGCCCGGATGCACGCCCGCCACCTCATTGACAATGGCCTCGATGTCCTGGGGATAAACGTTCTTGCCGGCGTTGATGATCAGGTCTTTTTTGCGGCCCACGATGTAAATTTCGCCATCGGCCATGTAGCCCATGTCGCCGGTAAGATACCAGCCATGGCTGAAAGGCTGCAAATCGGGGCGTTTGTAGTAGCCGGTCAACATGCAGTCGCTGCGGATGGCGATTTCGCCCACATGGCGCTCGGGCAACGGCGATCCTTTCTCATCCACCACCTGCGCCCGGGTGTTGGGGATGGGCGGGCCGCAGGAGACCAGCGTTCGGGTCGAATGCCCGTTCGCCGCGGGCGCGGCCCGGCCCGCTTCCTCCAACGCCCGTCGATCCACCACATCCTGCCGCGGCGGCTGACCGGGCGGGGTTTGGGTGACGGCGAAGGTGTTTTCGGCCATGGCGTAGCTCACGGCCAGCATCTCGGGCCGCACGCCCGCGGCCGCAAAGCGTTGCAAAAAGAGCGTATGGCTATCAGAGCGCACCGGCTCCGAGCAGTTGATGAACATGCGCATGCCATCCAGACGCAGGCCCGCCATGTCGCGTTGTCGCACGCGGCGGGCCAGGTGGTTGTAGGCGAAGTTGGGCAGCCAGGCGAGCGTGCCGCCATGTTCGTGGATGGCCCGAAACAGCAGGGCGGGATGGCGCACCCAATCGAAGGGAGACATGAGGACGAGGGGAATTCCCTGCACCAGCGGCTGCATGAATCCGGCGATGAGGCCCATGTCGTGATACAGGGGCAGCCAACTGACGATGACGTCGTCCGGGCGCAGATCGATGGCGCGGGCATAGTTGGCCAATTGATTCAACACCGCCCGATGGCTGAGCGCCACGCCTTTTTGCAGGCCTGTGGTGCCGCTGGAGTGTTGTAAAAAGGCGATGGCGTCGGGGGCGGGCTGATGCGGGCGAAAATCCTGGTCTCCGGCAGCAGCGGTCAACCCGCCCAGTTCGCTGGAGCCGACCACCGGGCAGGGGGCGATGGCGGCCATCTGCGGCGCAAAATCATCGCTGGTGAAGATGAGGCGCACGCCCGAGCGAAGCGCCAGCTCGTTCATGTTGCGCATATAAATCTGCGGGTCCAGTTTCTCCGTCAGCGTAGGGAACATGGCGGGGATGGCCCCCATCAGCAGCGCTCCCCAAAAGGCGTAAATGCTCTCCAGATTTTGCGTGTGGGCGATGATGACCAGCTCGCCCGCGCGCACGCCCAGGCGCGTCAGGCCCGCCGCGTAGGCCTGCGCCCGGGCCTGAAAATCAGCGCGGGTGACGGTAATCGGTGCGGCGTTGGAGCGCACAAAGATGATGGCGGGAGCGTCGTTATCTTGCGGGCGCAGTGCGGCCGCGTCCAACAGCGTGGCGAAAGTAGTGCGTGTTTCGGGCGTGAGCATCGAAAGAGGTGTGGTATAATGAAAATATCAGGAGACAGATAACAAAATGTTGCGCGAATTGCCTGCTTCCCAGACAGAACTCAAGACGTTTTGCCAGCGTCATCACATCCGTCAGCTTTCGCTGTTTGGCTCTTACCTGCGCGATGATTTCGGTTCTGAAAGCGATATTGATGTGCTGGTTGAATTTGAAAATGACGTCCAGATTGGTTTTCTGGCGCTGGCGCGCATTCAGCGGGAATTATCAGAATTATTGGGCCGGAAAGTGGATGTCGTTCCTATTGTGGGGCTAAAATCCACCATCAGAGATGACGTGTTGAAAGAATCTGAGGTTGTCTATGCGACACGATAAGCTTTATTTGATGGACATCATTGAGGCCGCGGACGCTATCAGTCGATTTCTGCAAAACATCTCTGAAGACGAATTCCTGACTGATGAACTGAGACAAAGCGCAGTCTTACAAAAATTGATGATTGTAGGTGAATCTGCAGCTCGTCTTTCTCCAGAATTCAAAGCCAGGCACCCTGGCATTGAATGGCGTGACATCATCGCCTTCAGAAATATCGCTGTTCACGCTTACTTCATTGTGAACTGGCGCATTGTCTGGTACACGGCCATCCATGATGCGCCGCTTCTTCGAAAACAAATCGCCGCAATTCTTGAATCATTGTAGCGTTTATCCGCGCATTACCCGGGCTACCATCTGGCTCAGGGTGTCCATTTTGTCCACTGTGAGATCGGGGTCGGGGATGTAGACGCCGAATTCCTGTTCGACGAAGACGGCGAAATCGGCCAGGGCGAATGAATCCATCAGGCCCTCGGTGATGACGCCCTCGTCATCGTCCAGATCGTAGTCGGGGTCGCGGATGAGTTCTCGGGTGATGTAGGCGCGGATTTTCTCGCGCACAAGGTTTGCATCGAGTTCGGACATGGGGGCTCCAAAAGTAGGTGAGATGACGCCGATTATACCGCCGGGTGCGCCGGGCGGCAAAAGCGGACGATCATGTGGCTGTCGTGCATCGATTCCCTCCACCCAATGCCCCTCGCACCGCTCAAACTACCTCTCCTGCGCCCGCTGCGCGACTTCCGGCCCCAGGATGTCGGCCAGCATTTGCGAGCCCGCGGGGGTGAGATGCACGGGCGTGTCGGTGAATTCCTCGGGCGGAATCGCATCCCACAGGTCGAGATAATCCCATCCGGCTTCCTGCGCCCGCGCCGCCAGCAGCGCCCGATACTGGTCGTAGGCCCAGCGGGGATAGAAGCTGTTGTAGCGCAGATCGCTGTTGGCGCCGTCGCTGATGAACATGGGCTCGTTGACGATAAGCACGGGGATACCGCCCGCCCGGGCCACGCCCGCGGCCAGCACATCGAAGGTCAGGAGCTGCTCATCCAGCGTGGTCGGCTCTTTCAAATCCTTCCAGCTCAGGTCGGCGTCCAGGTCGGTCTGGCGCAGAGGGATTTCGACGGGGATGTCCTGGTCGATGCCGGTCGCGCCCCAGGCCAGGCCCAGACTTTGCAGCCGCACCAGGTCGGCCAACGCCCGGCGCTGCCCCACGATGCTGCGCTGCATGAAATCTGGATCGACGAAACGGGGATCATGGGGATCGAGATCAAGCTGATAATCGGCGATGAGCCGCCGCACCCGCCCGGGGATTGTTTTGCAGCAGGGGATGATCGAGCTGGCGGGAGCGGGCGAAGGATTCCAGGGTCACGGGCCAGAGGATGAGATCGGGCTGCCGCGCCATGGCTGCATCCAGCAGCATCAGGTCCTTGGTCAGTGACATCACCGGATAACCAAGATTGTAGAAAACCAGCCGCCGTCCGTCCGCGCTGTATCCGCCCGCATTCAATCGCCCCACCAGCGTATCCTGATTCTGTAAAAACCAGCCCCAGGCGGCGGAGTCGCCGATGACCAGCACCCGGAACTCGTCCTCGGTCTTCTTCATCATCAGCGTGTGGCTGTGGAGCATGGCGGGGACGTTGTAGAGACTGAGATTGTAGGATTTGGCCGGGTCTTCGCCATAGGGCAGGCGCAGGCGTCCGGGCCAGGCGATATTATAAAGCGACGCCTTCCCCAACATCTCCAGCGGATATGCCCAGGCGAAGAGCAAGTTTAACGCTACGAAGATGACCGCCGCCTTGAGCAGGACGCGCACGGTCAGCCGCCAGGTGGCGGATTTGAAGAAATCGGTCAGGGGGGAGGGGAGCATGTTGGTAGGCAGTATTCAGTAAGCAGTGTTCAGTAAGCAGTGAACAGTAAGCAGGCCTGTGGCCCGACGGTGGACGATGGGCAGAGGACGATGGTGATTGCAGACGCTCGCGGGCGTTCTGAGATTCATGGAGATTCATGGAGATTCATCGAGATTCTGAATCTCCATTGAATCGCTACCGAATCTCCATCGAATCTCCATTGAATCGCTATCAATCCTCCATCTTTTTCATCTGCGCTAATCAGATTTTTCCGCCTTTTCTGCGTTCTATCCTCCAACGCCAAAGAGACGGAGAAAAGTGCGGGCGGCCAGGGCGGGGTCGGGGAGTAGAAACCACACCCATCCCAGAACCACGAACTGGAAGGTGATAAACCAGGCGAGCAGCGTCCACGCCCGTTTCTGGTGGGGATGATCTTTCAGGCCGCGATACCACTTGCGAGTGCGGTCGCTCCACACTTTGTGGATGAACAGCCCCAGGCCGTGCCATCCGCCCCAGATGACGAAACTCCAGGCGACGCCATGCCACAGGCCGATGGTGAGCATGGTGGCCATCAGGCCCAGGAAGATGATGAGCTTTTGCGACGGGCGCGGCTTGCGGCGCAAAAGGGTGCGACTGAGGGGCGAGAAGATGTAGAATCGGGCCCAATCGCTGAGGGTGATGTGCCAGCTTTGCCAGAAGGTGGTGATGTTGGTTTTGAGATAGGGGCGCTGGAAATTTTCGGGCAGGCGCACGCCCAGCAGCAACGCCACGCCAATGGCGATGTCGGTGTAGCCTGCGAAATCGAAGTAGAGACGGAAGGCGTAGCCGTAGAGCAGCGCCCACAGCGCCAGGGAGTTGTGGCTCTGTTGCGCCAGCTCGGGCGTCAGCGCCATGCCCATGGCCAGGGTGTCGGCGATGACGAATTTCTTGAACATGCCCGTGAGGATGCGGGCGCCGCCCTGACTCAGGCGGGCCGCATCCAGCCCTCGCAGGCCCGGCAGCGCCCGCCAATCCTTCTGAAAGCGCTCCGCCCGGTCGATGGGCCCGGCGATGAACGCGGGGAAGAAGACCACGTAGGCCACGTATTCCTGCAAGCTCAGGTCGGGCAGCAAACCGGTCTGGCGGTCGCGCAGGGTGTGGATGATGCGAAAGCTGACGTAGGAGAAGCCCAGCCAGCCCAGATCCGCGGGCGAGGCGATGGCGACATTCTGCCCGGTGTGCGAGCGCCACCATGCGGCCAGAGGCTGCGCCAGGCCCGGCGTCTTCATCACCACAAAGACGCCGACGATGGCCAGAATGCCGCCGGTGAGAGCCCACCAGCGTCTGGCCCCGACCAGCAGGGGCGTGATCGCGGCCAGAATCAGGCCCGTAAGCGCCAGCACGGCCAGAATCAGGCCGGGCGCGGGCGGGCGCGAGGGCGTCAGGCGCCAGTCCGGGGCCAGAAAACGGTTCATCCCCAGGAGAAAAATCAACCCGACCAGCGCGGCCAGCGCCAGCCAATCCTCTCGCTCCAGCCGCCATGGGCGCGCGGGATCGGGCCTGCGGGTCAGCCACCAGCCGCCCGCGGTCAGCAGCAGAGTAAAGGTGGGCAGCAGGAAATCCGCGTAGCGGATGGGCAGCCAGGGTTGCAGCCAATAGACAGCGACCACGCTGGCCGCAAAGAGCAGCCAGTTGCGGGCGCGGCCTCGGGCCAGCCCTGCATACAGCAGTGCGAAGACCACGAAGACGAGAATCGTTTCAAGCCCCAGGCCCATTTTCAGTAATCAGTAAGCAGTGTTCAGTCTGCAGTAAGCCCCGCCTCATCCCGGGCCTTGGACCTTGGACTTCGGACATGGCGCTAAAACCCCTGATAAATCCACTGGGGTGAGGCGCCGGTGGCGGCGATGATGATGGCGATGACCATCAGCGCCAGGGCCAGAGCGATGAGGTTTTCTTTGGAGAAGAGCTTGTCCATAAATCTAAACGCTCACGCCGCCTTTTCGGTCCGCGCGTCCTCGGATAGTCCCAATTTGACCGATTCCCGTTGGATGTTGCGATAAAACGAAAAGTCTCTCATTCTGCGCCAACGATCAGAGCCAATAACGCGCGGACTGAGCAAGACATCGTAATCCAACGAGATGCGGGCGGCCTGGCGCAAAATTTCTCGTCTCAGATCGCGGTCTTCCTTTTTGATGATAATCAGCACATCGATATCTGAATCTTCGCTGCTATCGCCGCGAGATTTCGAGCCGAACAATGCAATGGACTCAATTTGTTCGGGGGCAAGCTGATAGATGGATGCAACCAGCGACTGTAACGCCTGTTGTTCTGAAGGTGTTAGCGTAGTCGTTTCTGTCATAGCCATTTTTCCTGTTTCAACCATTCCTTTACTGAATCGACAAAGTAACGGGCCTGCTCTAAATCTATCTCAGCATCTTTCTTTGAGAGCGCCGAAAGGATTTCGTAATCACTTTCATGACGATCTTCCATGATTTGCCCGTAAACTTCACTTAGCCGGGGAGATGGCAGACCTGTTTTGACGAAGTATTGACGGAATGCCGATAAAACGCCGCTATGTTTGCTTCGCGCCAGTTTTTTTGTTGCCAGGTAACTGCTAAGGTAGCCCGCTTGAGCGTCATTTTCGCCTTGAATCGGATACTTTTTAGCCTTAGCGTCAATCGTAAAACGTCAAACGTCATCATTTTGCATTGAAACGCCTCCTTGTGACAATGCTTCCTGACGTTTGACGCATG
>JALSPL010000539.1 GCA_026985975.1 Anaerolineae bacterium
GTAGATGATGTCGGTGCAATTTGCGCTACAGTCTGCCGTCCATCCCCCGGTTCGGAAGGCGCAAGACGTTGCATGATTTCATCAGCCGTCACTCTGATAGGATAAAGCGGGCTGCCGGGCCGGGCGTTTCCTGCAACAAAAATAGTGATCCCAAACACCAGGGCAATGGTCAGGGCGGCCAGGAGCGGCGTTGGCGTCCAGATCATTGCGGCGGACAAAGCGGCCCGCCATTGTCGCCAGAACGGCGGCCGGATGGTCGGCAACGCAAAGCGCCGCTCAGGTGCAGATGCGGGGATGGATTGCAGGACGCGTTCCCGGGCTCGGGCCAGGGCGGCATCGGCATCGGGCATCTGACGCCGTCCCAGTTCCTGCAACTGCTGCGTCAGGAGCAACATCTCATTCAGTCCGTCCGGCATTTCATAGCGCGTCTCGACAGCCCCGGCGCTATCGCCCGAGGTCTCCAGCATCTCCTGAAAGAGATCTTGCCAGCGGTGGTCTTCTGCGCTCATGCGGTTTGCTGCTCCAAAATCCGGCGAAGCGTCGCCATGCCGCGAAATTGCAACGCCTTGACGGCGCCTTCGGTCTTATCCATCATTTCAGCCACTTCAGAGATGTTATAACCTTCTAAAAATCGCAAAGTAATGACTTGCGCCTGTTCATCCGTCAACTGATTGATGGCGCGCAAAAGCGCAGCGCTCTCGAGTTTCGCTGCGGTTGCTTTGTAGGGATCGCCATTGCCAGCAGGAATATGAGGCGTGTCATCGAGATTGGTATAGGTGGCCTGACTGCGCTTGCGATAGTAATCCACCACAAGATTATGAGCGATTCGGTAAATCCAGCCGGAGAATGATGTACGCCAACCCTTCCCACCCCTCATGGCCTCCAGCATCCGTAAAAACACCTGCCCGGTCAGATCTTCGGTCACCATGGGATCGCTGGTGCGATGATAGATAAAGCTCTGAATTTTGGGCGCGTAAAGATGATAGAGTTTGGCGATGGCCTCGGGATCTCGTGCTGCTGCCCGTTCCACCAGCGCCGCCTCAGTAGTGGAAAACGTTGGCGGTAATACGCTTTCGTGTGTCAAGACGGGGGACGTGGGAAAAAGTTACGGGGGAAGTTGCAAAAAGCAAGAATATCTTGCCAATTTCCCTGCCGGGACATCAAATAAACGTCCCGATTTACTATCTGCGCCGGAAAACAGCTATATCATAGCGAATAAAAAGATTTTATGCAAACTTTGATAAAACGGGTCGCAGGGTGTGCACAGTGCATCTCGATGACGCCTCTTCAGCGTCCGCCATTTCGGGAGATTGCTCAAGTTAAACCATGCGTCACTTTGTAAACCACCCACATGCGCTGCAAAACCGTAATGCCTGCCAGAATGACGATTAACAACAGGCCGATTAGCAGCAAGTCTTCATACAGGCCGCTGAACAACAACGCCACAGCCATGATGATAAACCGCTCGACGCGCGTTCCCACACCGACTTTGACATCGATGCCGATCCCTTCGCCGCGCGAGCGGGTGTAGCTTACCAGAAAACTGGCGGTCAGAGCCAAAAAGGCAACCATTACCGCCAAGGCGTCGCCCGCCATCGCAAAACGATAAGCAAGCGCCATAATGATGATGGACTCGCTGAGACGGTCCAGGGTGCTATCCCAAAAAGCGCCGAACTTGTTGCGGATGCCGATCTGCCGGGCCAGCGTGCCGTCGATGGCGTCAGCGCCAGCAGCGATCAGGAAAACCACGCCGCCCCAGAAAATCAGATCAATGACAATCAGATAAGCCGCCACCACGTTTAGCAAAAAACCAAGGAGCGTGATGACGTTGGGCGTGATGTGCAAAGCTCGAAAAACGCCGGCAATCGGTTCCAGGATGACCTTGAGGTTGCGTCGTCCCCATTCGGTGATCATAGCGTAGCTATCCTCTAGTTCTATCGGGCCTTCCCGAAATCTCCGCCCGGTGCAGCGGCGTTCTCCGGGAAAATCAGAATTTGGGTGCAAAGGTAGTATAATAAAGAAGCGTCCCAAAGTGTACACCAGCCTTCTTCACTTCATCAAATTCTGACTCGCCAGATTCCTTTTCTCCTCATCAACCGTGTTCCGTCGATCCAAAATCCCCAACGATCTGACAGAAGCCCTGGCTCAGGCATTGGCGTTATTGAAAGACGCCCGCAGCGTTGTGGTGTTGACAGGGGCGGGAATTTCCACGCCGTCGGGCATTCCCGATTTTCGTTCGGATAAGACCGGGTTGTGGAGTCTCACCAATCCCTTCGAGGTCGCCACGATCTGGGCCTTTCGCGATCATCCGAAACGTTTTTACAGTTGGATGCGCCCGTTGGCGAAGGATATTCTTACAGCCGGGCCCAATCCGGCCCATTTCGCCCTGACGCAGATGGAGCGCATGGGCAAAGTGACCGCCATTGTCACGCAAAACATCGACGGTCTACACCAAAAAGCCAGGGCCAGCAGGGTCATGGAGATCCACGGGCATCTGCGCTCCATGAGTTGTCTGGATTGTGGTTATCATGATGAGAGCGCGCCTTATCTGGATGATTTTCTGCAAACAGGAGAGCCGCCCCGCTGTCCGCGTTGCGGCGGCGTCATGAAACCGGACATTATTCTTTTTGGCGAAGCTTTGCCTCACGATCTGGTGGTGGCGGCTCAGGAAGCTACGCTTCACAGCGATCTGATGCTGGTTGTAGGGTCCTCGTTGGAGGTGATGCCCGCCGCCGATTTACCGGCGTTGGCGGTTCGCAGCGGCTCCAAACTCATCATTGCCACTTTGGGCATGACGCCCCTGGATCATCTGGCCGACGTCGTCATTCGCGGAGACGTGGCCGTGACGATGCCCTGGCTGGCGGAACATCTGCAAGGGGATAACAGAAGCTGACAGTCACTCCCCGCCGGGCGCCACGACGTTTTATCGCCGAATGGCCCTTTGCAACGCAATAGGAGTGACTGTCAGCTTAATGACCGTCTAAAAATAACTTTCCTTTTTCATCAACAGTTGGCGATTGCCGCCGCAGGCCCCCTCCCGGCCTCCCCCGCCAGCGGGGGAGGAGGTTTTCGGACAACTGAAACATTCTGTTACGTTTCCAACGGCGGTTTCCAGAAAGCCCTCCCCCCGCTTGCGGGGGGATTGAGGGGGGCCATCCTGCGGCAAGAAAGGGAACTTATTTCTAGACGTTTACTTAATGTAATTTATGAAGCAGACGTCACGGGCGGCTGTACGCCGATAAGAATGAAAATCTGAACGCAGAAACTTCGGATGTCGCAGATCAACGCGGATTATCCAGATTTTATCTTTTTGATCTGCGCAAATCAGACTTTTCTGCGTCATCTGCGTTCTATTTACGGAACAGAGCGCTAATCGCTGATGACGACAGGCAGCCACACTGCACCGTCCCTGGCCGCAACGGCGATGCGAACATCGACGCCCTGGAAGCGATTCAGCGTGCCCGGGCCGCCATCCACGATAATCGTAACGCGGCTTTCGCCAACAGGCGCCTGATCTACATCCAAAGCCACCTGCATGATGCGCGGGGTGATGCCATGGTCGGGCAGAAGACTTACCCAGGGGATGTATTGCAGCAGACGTTCCTGGCCATCAGGCCCGACGATCAGCAGACCGTCATCGGTGTGCTGCACAGTGAGCTTGCCGCTATCGTACAGAGGCGCAATGTCATGCCACCAATCGCCCGAAGGCACCACATAGGCGTACCAGGATATGACGTCGCTGCCGCCTGGCGCCTGATCGATGCTCACATCTTCCAATGGCGTGGGCTTTCCCTTTTGCGCAAAAATGAAAAGGTTGTCAGGGCTGACCTGCAATTCGGGCATAACGGAGCGAATGGTCAGATGCACTGCGACAGTCTGCACGCCGTTCGTCACATCGCCACTGGCGGATGTGCCCGTTACGGTGATTGTAGCGTCATACTCGCCCGGACTCATGCTCGAAACCACATCCTTCATCCGCACCGTGAAGGTGGCGGGGGCGGTGGCGGTGGCAGGCGTGACTTCCAACCAATCGCCGCCAGTCTGACTGCTGACAGCGACGCTGATGTTGAGAATGCCGCCACCCAGATTGCGCACATCAAAAGTCTGGGCGGGCGGGGCGCTCTCGGCATGGGTCATCTCAAAAGCAAGAGAGGTGGGAGCAACCTGCATCTCGGGCGGCTCAGGAGAAAGGCCCGTGCCGTCATAATTGCCCAATATAATCACAACAGGTTTCCTCAGGCTGACAGGCATATCATTACTGTGGTTATAATTCACGTCCGGATCCCAGTAAATGCGATAGGAGCTGGATTGCGCCACAACCACCTCGGCCTTGCCGTCGCCATCCACATCCCCCATCTCCACCCGTTGCAGATCCCGTCCCAGGGCTAATTCCCACGGGTTGAGCATGGGATCGTTCCCCCAGTTGCGGCCCACAATAGAGATGCCTCCGGCCACTTCTGGATCGCGGATGAGGAAAACTTCATCATCACCGCTGTTATTGACGTCTCCCACGGCGATATCGGTGAAATAGGGATAGTATTTGCTCCCGCCTTGCGGAGCGTCGCTCAATTGATAATTATAGTACTGGAACACCAGGAAAGAATCTCTTTGTCCCAAAACGCCGCCGCGGGTGGTGATGATCTCATCGATATCGCCATTATTGATATGGGTATTGCCCGTGGCCAGATCAATCCAGGGGAAGTTATAGACCTGACTAAACAGGGTCACCCAGGGGCCGTTGGGATCGGAGGGAGCATATTTTCTGATCATAAGACGCTTGTCGTGATTCACGCTTGTGCCATTTCGCATCATAACCACTTCATCTCCTTCAAGGCCGTCCACATCACCTGCTTTGATGCGAATCCACTCTGCGCCGAATGATTCATCAAAAACCAAATGCCAGGACGTGCCATCAGCGTTGCCGTCATAGATCTGGACGCTGTATTTTGAGTTGTTGCGATTATCGGTGCGCTGCACGAGGATCTCATCCCGGCCGCCATCGCCGGGAACAAAGTCGCCGACGCTCACAGAAACATAGGAGAAGCCAGCGGGGATTGACTGCGTAAACTGGGGCAGTACGCCGCCCGTATTGAAGGGCGTCAGAAGCTGCACTTTCGTGCCAGCAATCGCGACGATCTCATCAACGCCGTCACCGTTGCTGTCGATGGTGGCCATATCGGTGTAGCCGCCGGTGGGAGAGCGCCAGGTGAAGGGAGCTGAGCTCGAAGGGGTGACGGGATCAACGATGTTGATGTAGCCGGCAGCGTCGATATACGCCAACTCATCATCAGGAACGAGGGCGGGGTCGGCGTTAGAAACAACGCCATGACTCATGCCCGCCCACAAGGCAATGCTCAATGCAAGTATGCCAAGAAAAATCATGGGGATTTTATATTTTCGCATGGGTGTCATTACTCCTTTTTCGGGAAGTGAAGAGGGGTGTTCATTCAGGCGAGAAACGCGATGCGGATGTCCTCAGGCGAGACCAGAGGCGCCAACACAGTATACAATGATGATTATAGCATCAGACCGAGGCGTTTTGAGAATTAGTCAACAGAACCTTGAGACTTTCGCGTTGCCGGGCCAATTCGAAGGCGCTTTCCGCCTGCGCCAACGGAAAACGGGCGGTGATCAGGGGAAGGGGGTCGATGACGCCTTGCGCCAGCGCCTGGATGGCCCGGGGAAACGGCCCGCAGCGAGAGCCGATGAGATGCAATTCATTCACCACCACCGGACTGAAGTCCAGTTCGGATTTATGGACGCTGGTGGTTTTCAGGATCAGTGCGCCGCGAGGTCGCAACAATCCAAAAATCTGCTGAAGGGCCTGAGCATTGCCGGTCACATCGATGGCAATATCATATTCCTGACCATCGGGCGGCTCAAGAGCGACCTCCACGCCCACCTGCGCCGCCAACGCCAGCTTCTTATTATGACGTCCCACCAGCAGCGGATGATACCCTTCGGTCTGGAAAACCCGGGCGATGAGCTGTCCCAGACGGCCATCGCCGAAGATGATGACGCGATCGCCCACACCTTCGGGAACATCGCGCAAGGCCGCGTAGGCTGCGGCCAGGGGCTCGACAAAGACGGCCTTCTCGTCGGGCAGGTCGTCGGGCAAGGGGTGCAAAAGATTGATGGGGCTGATGAGATATTCGGCAAAAGCGCCGTCCCAGTTGACAATGCCCAGCACGCGCCGGTTCTGACAATGGGTGATCAGTCCGCGTCGGCAATGATCACATTCTCCGCAAACGGTGTTGATTTCGCCTACGACGCGTTGGCCCACCCAGGCTTCGTTGCCGGGCGCGGCCACCACTTCGGCCACATACTCATGTCCCAACACGCCGTTAATGCCGCCCTTGTATCCCGCTGCCAACGCCAAATCGGTGCCGCAGACGCCCGCATAGCGCATTCGTAGCAGCGCTTCGCCCGGAGCGGGCGTCGGGCGAGGATAGTCCCGACGCAAAGAAAGATCGCCATTCTGTAACACGAATGCAAGCATGTTGGCCTCCAGATAACAAAAAACCGGGCATGAGAGCCCGGTCTTTATTTTGCGAGTGCTTGATTATGCTGTTGCGGTCTTCTTCGTTTGCTTCTTTTTGCCACGATGA
>JALSPL010000540.1 GCA_026985975.1 Anaerolineae bacterium
TCACGGCTCGCCCGAGTTTCTGGCATCCCCCGCCCGATTGGCGCTACTGGAGATCCCACGCGTGATCGAGCTTTGTCTGCATGATGCCGAAGTGAACAGCGTGCTGGATGTGGGCGCGGGCAGCGGTGTGTTCGCCAAAGGCGATATAACGCCACTCCCGACCATCCACCACCACCGTTTTCTCGGGATGCTGCGCCCGGAACGCCAGCAAGGATTGGCGGGTTGCGGGGTCAACCTTCTCAGCGAGTTCGGCGAAACTTTTGGCGGGAACGGGCCAGAAATAAACGACCAGCAAAAGCGCAATCAGCGTCCCCAGGGCAATCAGCAGCCATCGCATCGTCATCCTCCCGCCTTTTTGGCTTTATATCCCAGCTTCTCCAGAATGCCCATCACCCGGTCGCGATGGTCACCCTGAATCTCGATATCCCCATCTTTCAACGCACCGCCCGTCCCCAGCTTCGATTTGAGACGCTTGAGCAGAGCCTTGCGGTCGGCTTCGTTCCCCGATAGCCCGCGCAAGACCGTCACCGACTTGCCCTTGCGCCCTTTGCGATCCAGAAAAACCCGGATAACGCCGTCGTTGGGGAGTTTTGGGCCGGACTTGCCGCTGCGCTGCTGTTTCTTTTTCTTTCCGCGTCGAGATTCGACTTCGACATCCGGATCGGTGGAATAAACCAGGCGGGTGTTTTTGATGGTGGGCATGAGCACGCTCGCTGAGATAGAAAAGCTGCTGAGATTATTGCATGAGAGAGCCATCATGGCAAGGCTTCTTTTTAGAGGATATTTTCCCTGGCTCGCCGTCGAAGTGGAAAAATTTGCCTCGGCGGAGTAAACTATAAGAAACGCCCGATCCCACTCACACAACATTCCATTTGCGATGCCATCTATGAAACGATTTACCGTTTTCCTGCTATTTCTCGCCATTATCCCATTGCTAGCCGCCTGCGCGCCCAATGCGCCCACGATGCAAACGCCCGGGCCGCCTGCCACCGCAGCGCCTGCGCCGACAGCCCCCGCTGTCCCCGCTCCTGAGGCCACCCTGCCCCCCAGCCCCACGCCCCTCCCGCCCGAGCTGCAGGAGCTGCTTGACCGGCGGAACGAAGCGGCCCATGAGCTGTTCAGCACGCTGGAACGGGCTCAGGGCAAGGACTACACAGATGAACAAAAAGGCCTCATCATTCGCACCTACGTCGCCACCATTGAAGCCATCGAAGCCCAATTGACCGAAAAAAACGCGCCCCTGCCACCGCTCAATCTGCCCCCCACACCGCCGGTAGCGGCAAAAAAGGACGTGTTTGACATCGGCATGGTGACCGCAGACGGCGTTCACATCCAGGGGACGTATTACCGGCCCGCGGCCGTCGCCGCCCCCGGCATCGTGCTGCTGCATATGCTGGGGCGCAAACGGGGGGACTGGGACGCGTTCGCCCGGCAGTTGCAAGATGCGGGCTACGGCGTCATCGCCATCGATTTGCGCGGGCACGGCGAGAGCGAAGGCAAGCGCGAATGGGGCAAGATGACGCAGGACGCAGCCATCGCCGCCGACTTCATCCGATCGAGAGAGGAAATCGATCCCGACCGCATCGTGATGATGGGCGCATCCATCGGAGCCAATATCGCCATCAATTATGCAGCGCAGGACTCGAAGATCGTGGGCGCGGCCCTGCTGAGCCCGGGCCTGGATTATCGCGGGATCAAGACCGAAGAGGCCGTAAAGCAGTATGGCGCCCGACCTCTCTTCATCGCGGCCAGCAGTGAAGATGACTATGCCGCCAAAAGCGCCCGCAAGCTGGACAGCCTGGCCCTGGGCCCCCACCAGCTTCTCATCCTGAAAAATCAGGGCCACGGCACGCAGATGCTGGGCAAGGACAATGGTCTGGAGGAGGCGATCTTCACCTGGCTGGCGGAGGTGACGGCAAAATGAACAGGCAGAACCGCAGTGGCAACCATTTGCTGATGGCAAGTCTTCTCTTGCTTTTTCTGCTTCTTTTGGCTGGATGCGCCCATAGTGCGCCCGATCCTGGCCCGGGCCCAGCGCCCACAGGCCCGCTGCCCACGCCCCGCCCCACCGCGCCCATCGTTCCCACCTCCACGCCTTCGACCCAGGCCCCGCCAGCGATGAAAGGCGTACTGCCCGTGGACCTGACCACCGACGACGGCGTGCCCATCAAAGGCGATTACTACCGTCCTGTGGCTGAGAACGCGCCGGGCGCGCTGCTGGTGCACGGCTCGGGCCGAGAGCGCAGCGCCTGGCTGCTATTCGCCCGGCAATTGATGGAGCAGGGCCTCCCGGTCCTGGCCATCGACCTGCGCGGCTATGGCGAAAGCGGCGGCGAGACCAGCGACCAGAACAAAATCGAGGATGTGGCCGCGGGCGTGGCCTTCCTCAAAGCCCAGGCCGAAGTCGATCCCGCCAACATCCTCCTCATCGGAGAGAATGACGGCTCGTGGTGGGCGCTAGATTACGCGTCGAAACACCAAGACATTCGGGCCGTGGCTCTGATTACGCCCGGCATTCTTTATGACAAGAAATTTCTCGGGCAAATAATGGCTGATTACGGCGATCGCCCCATCTTCATCGCAGTCAGCGACCATGAGGGCAATCACGACGAGAATGCAGTCAAGACAGCGAAACTGTTGGACAAGCTGGCGGCGGGGCCACATGAGCTGATCGTTTTGCATGATTATGGCTGGGGAACGGGCCTGCTCATGCAGGAAAACGGGCTGGCCGCACGGCTGTTGGCGTGGATGAAGCAGGTCACGCAAAACTAACGGAACAAGACGCCCGACAATGGCGTCTAGAAGGTGAAACCCCATTCAACCCAGGAGGCGTAACATGTCCAGAAAACTCATTCCCGCGCTGATCGCACTCAGCCTGCTCGTCGTCGCCGGAGGCGTCCTTTTGATGACCCAACCATCGCATGCCGTCGAGGCCCAACAACCCACCCTCGACCTCACCGTGTACAACAGCAACATCGGCCTGGTCAAAGAAATCCGCCAGTTCGACCTCAGCGCCGGCGTGAATCAGGTGGCCGTCACCGATGTCCCTTCCCAGATCATCCCCGAAAGCGTGCATTTTCGCTCGCTGGATGATCCTCAGGCCGTGGTGCTGGAGCAAAACTACGAATATGACATCGTGGGCTCGCAGAAGCTGCTGCAGAAGTACGTGGATCAGCCCATCGTGGTCATCACCCAGGATGGCGGCAAGCATGAGGGCGTTCTGCTCAGCGGTGCGGATGACATCATCATCCAGGCCAAGGAGGGCGGCGTGGATGTGCTGAAATACGATCAGGTGCGACAGTTCAGCTTCCCGGCGCTGCCCGAAGGGCTCATCACCCGCCCCACGCTGAAATGGCTGGTGGACGCCAGCAAGGCGGGCAAACAGGATATTGAACTCGCCTATCTCACCAACGGCATCACCTGGGAATCCAACTACGTGCTGGTTCTGGCCCAGGATAGCAGCAAGCTGGACCTGGACGGCTGGATCACCCTGGACAACCGCAGCGGCGCCGCCTACAAGGACGCCCGGCTGAAGCTGGTGGCGGGCGAAATCAATCGCGTGCAGCCCGCGCCCATGCCTTACGCCGAATATGAGAGGAAAGCGATGGGGCAACCCGCCAATGCGCCCCAGGTGGAACAACGCGAGTTCGCGGAATACCATCTCTATGAAATCCCCCGCCCGGTCACCATCAAGGACAACCAGACCAAGCAAATTCAATTCCTCAGCGCCCGCGATGTGCCCGCCGAGAAAATCTTCGTATTCGATAGCCGGAGCAGCAATCTGCGCCCCACCGATTCGGGCGCGATGAAGGGCGCCATCAGCGTCAAGGTGCGCTTCAACACCGGCGAGAAGGGTGTGGACGCCCAGTTGCCCGCGGGCGTCATCCGCCTGTATCAACCTGATGTGGACGGCTCGCCCCTGTTCATCGGCGAAGACCGCATCGATCACACGCCCAAGGGCGAGGATGTAACCCTGACCGTGGGCCGGGCCTTCGACCTGGTGGGCGAACGCCTGCAAACCGAGCAAAAGCGCCTGGGAGAAAAAGCCTGGCGCGAGAGCTACGAGATCACCCTGCGCAATCACAAGAAAGACCAGGATGTAAAGATCCACGTAGTGGAACACCTGTACAACGGCATGAACTGGGAGATCACCAAAGCTTCGCCCGAAGACTACAACCAGCTCAACAGCAACACCATCGAATGGGTGATCAGCGTGCCCGCGGGCGGCGACGCCACCGTGAGCTACACCGTCGAATACAGCCAATAATCATCGAGTTCAACGCATCCCACCCAAACAGGGAGCGCCCGACGGCCTCCCTGTTTTCGCGTCCTCCCGCCGCAGATGTGCTATCATTCTCCACGCCCCCTCGCCCCTTCGCCCCTTCGCCCCCGCGCCCCCGCGCCCCGCGCCCCTTCGCCAACCATGACCGCCACCGCCATTCTTCTCATCACCCTCTCGGTCATCGCCCACGCCGGGTGGAATCTCGCCAGCAAGCGCCAGCCCAGTGTGGCCTTTTTTCTCATCGCCTCCGCCACATCGACGCTGACGCTGACGCCGCTGCTGTGGTACAACCGCTCGCTGTGGGCCTGGACCCCGCCCGCGGTGTGGGCGCTGGTCGCGATCACGGGGCTGTTTCAGGCCGTCTACTACTCGGGCGTGGCCGGGGCTTATCGTCATGGCGATATGTCGCTGGCCTATCCCATGCTTCGGGCCCTGCCCGTGTTGCTGATCACCGCCATCAGCTTCGCCCTGGGCCGGGGCGACCAGATCACGCCTTTGGGGCTGGCGGGGATGATCGCGGTGGCCGCGGGGTGCCTATTGCTGCCCATCAAGAGCTTCCGGGCGGTGCATCTGCGGGATTATCTGGCGCTGTGCTGTTTGCTGGCCCTGGTGGCGGCCATGGGCACCACCGGCTACACGCTGGTGGATGATGAGGCCTTGCGGCGCCTGCACGCGGGCCTGAGCTGGCTGGACAAGACCCGCGTCACCCTGTTCTACATCACCCTGCAAACCCTGAGCACCAGTCTGTGGGTGCTGGTTTTTGTGCTGCTGCTGCCCTCGGAGCGAAGGCGACTACGCGAATTGTGGCGAAAAGGACGGCGGCAGGCCGCGCTCTCGGGCCTGGTCATCACCGGCGCTTATGGGCTGGTGATGGCGTCCATGGCCTACGTGAGCAATGTCAGCTACGTGGCGGCGTTCCGGCAGATGAGCATCCCGCTGGGCGCGTTGCTGGGCATTTTCTTGCTGAAAGAGCCCCGTTATTTCCCGAAACTCGCTGGCGTGGCTGTGGTGTCTGCGGGCCTGGCCCTGGTGGCGCTATTCTGATCGCCGCGTCGGCAACGAAAAGCGACCAAGGGTGTTATCTCTCCTGACAACGTCCTCTGATCCCCCATCCCAATCGATTTCCATGCAGAAAGTCATCTCCTGGCTCCGTTCCCTTCTCATCATCCTGTGGATGCTGCTTTCGCCCTTTGCCATGGGCGTGTGGCTGCTGTTCCATCGCCATGACCGCTACGACGCAGATCGGGCGTTTTTGCGCTTCATCCGCTGGGGCGTGCAGAAGATCGCCCCCATCGAGGTGGCGGTGGAAGGCCGGGAGCATCTCACCACCCACCAGCCCTGCATCTTCCTGAACAACCACCAGCACACCATCGAGGCTGCCATCATCGCCGAGGTGTACCCGCCCCGCACGGTGGTGGTGGCCAAGATGGGCCTGCGTAAAATCCCCATCGTCGGCTGGATTTTCGAGAAGGCGGGCAATGTTTTCATCGACCGCAGCGATCTGGAACAATCCATCCAGGCCATGAACGAGCTGGCCGAGACCATGCGCCGGGAGAAGGTCGATCTGTGGATCTTCCCGGAAGGGCGGCTCAACACCGATCGCGTGGGTCTGGGTCCGTTCAAGAAGGGACCGTTCCACATGGCCATCCAGTTGCAGGTTCCCCTGGTTCCGGTGGTGTTCAGCCCTTCCTATTGCCTGCTGGACGCGGTGGCGGGCCACGCCCGCCCGGGCAAGGTCTGGATCAAGGTGCTGGCGCCCATTCCCACCGCAGGCCTGACCGAGGATGATGTTGAAGCGCTGCGCGACATCGCTTACCAGCGCATGGAGGCGGCTTACGAGGAGCTGGAAGCGCGGGCTTTCGGCTTCCTCCCCCACCACAAGGTGAATTGCGAAAATGTCAGATGAAACCAAAGGAAAGAATGAGGTGACGACCTCCTGGCGGCGTCTTGCCAGTCGCAAAGTGCTGGATAATCGCTGGATGGAGGTGCACATCGATAAGGTGGCGCTGCCTGATGGCCGCACGTATGATTACACCGTCATCCGCCGCAATGCCGACGGCGTGGCTGTGATGCTTTTCGATGACGAAAACCGGGTGCTGCTGGAGCGAGAGTATCGCTATCCGGTGAATGAGATCATCTGGCAACTGCCGGGCGGGTTGGTGGACCCGGGCGAGGCGCTGCTCCCCGCCATCCAGCGGGAGCTGGCCGAAGAGACCGGTTATGTGGCCGAAAAATGGGAGTATTTGGGCCATTTTTGGGATAATCCTGCGTTCTCGGCCATGAAAGTGCACATTTTTCTGGCCCGCAACGCC
>JALSPL010000541.1 GCA_026985975.1 Anaerolineae bacterium
GGCTTTATCTTCCATCTCGAAAGTAGGCGCTACGCAGAGATGGTGGGAGAGCTCGCAGGCGGTGTTGTTGAAGGTGGTCTTGACGCCCGCCATGGTGGGAGAATCGGGATCGGGCTTGAAGCCCAACGCCTCCTCCACCTCAGGCGCTTGCACGGCGATGTCCATGGCCTCGCGGATAAGGTGCGGGGGGAGCTCGGGCGAGGTGGCGGGCATGGCGTCCACATTCACCACCCGCTGGTTTTCGATATCGACCATGGCCACATAAGTGGTGTTGGTGGCCCAATTGTAGATATCCACCCGGTAGCAGGTTACATTTTTGCAAGCTTCGCTTTCGGAGGTGATGTCGCTTTCGCGGGCGGGATATGCGCCAAAGACGCCGGCCCGCAAAGGCTGCCCGCTCTTGGGATCGGTGGTCAATTTTTGCAGCAGTTGATCATTGATGGCTACGTTTTGGGCGAGCTGCTGTTTTTCATCCAGGTCCTCGGCCAGGGGCTCGATGTGGTTATCGGGCCGCACGGTGGGGATGATGATGACGACGGGCGGAGCGCTGGCCGCCGTCTCTTCGATGGCCGCGGTGGGAGCGACGGGCGCCGGGGAAGAAGCGCCGCTTTTACCGCACCCGGCCAGGACCGGAATGAGCATGAGCAGAGCCAGGACAAAAGTAAAACGTGAAATCGAAAAGCGAAGTCGTTTCGGCATAATTGTTTCGAAGGGAGAATGCTTGCTGCGTGATAGTTGGCGTTGCGTCATCGATGGCGCATACGGATGAATGCAGAGGAAAACCCTTGAGCGAAGCCCGCATCATACGCCATTCGTCAAAGCTGCTGACCTTGGCGAGCGTCTAAAAATCTCCCTTTCTCCAATTCAACACACTTACCTACGTCATGTCGAAGCGAAGCGAGACATCCCCTTGTGGAAGGGTGGACGCCTGCAACCGGGGAGATTTCTCCTCGCTCCGCTCGTCGAAATGACGTAGAAAGGGAAGTTATTTTTAGACGACCACTTAATTTTACCGCAGAGTTTTGATATAGGCGATTATTGGCCCAATATCCGCGCCCCATCGTCTGAAATCGCCGAGCTCCGGTGAAAACAGTTATTTTTCGTTTATCGCCAAAGAACCAGACTCCGCCTGCACAAAGACTTTCAAGATCTGCGAGACCTTGAAAGTCTGGGAGACGTCGTCCTTTCGTCACTTTTCGTCGGCATTTTGGACCGACAGAGGCTTCTGCAAGCGGCATCTCCTGAAATCCAAAAGAGCCAGGAAAGTTTGCCGACGAAGGCCTCTCCCACCGAGATTGAAACGGCGCCGCCCCGATTCACATTTGTGAATAATGTTGACAATTGTGTAAAAATATGACATTTTTGTGCTATACTGGAATCAATCAGCCCCGATTTCTCCGCCGCCCACTCTCGCCCAGGCATGGCATGGAACGCTCCCACAATGGACTGCTGGCCCGCGTCGCCAGCATGTATTACGAGGAGGACATGACGCAGGCCCACATCGCTCGCGAAACGGGATACTCGCGGTCGATGATCTCGCGATTTCTGAAGGAGGCCAAACGGTTGGGAATCGTCGAAATCTGTGTGCATCATCCCCTGGCCCGACGCCCCGATCTGGAGAAATCGCTGCGCGAGCAGTTCGATTTGCGCCACGTGCGGGTGTTGGACCACACGGCGGATGATTATCAGCGCACGCTGGGCAACGTGGGAGCGCTGGCCGCGAAATTGGTGGAGGAGCTGGTGGCGGACGGCATGGTCATCGGCATGTCCTGGGGCACGGGGCTGGCGGAGATGGTGCGGGCCTGTCGCCCCCAGCAGCGGCGGGATCTGTTTTTCATTCAGATCATCGGCGCCGTGGGCGCAGCCAACCCCGCCATCGACGGCGCAGAGCTGGCCCGAGAGCTGGCCCGCAAATTCGGCGGCGCCTACGCCACCCTGCCCGCCCCCCTGTTCGTCGAGAGCGAGGCCATGTGCCGGGCGCTGAAACGATCGCGCCAGGTGCAGGATGTGTTCAAGCTGGCCGAGAAGATGGATCTGGCCCTGGTGGGCGTGGGTGCGGTGGAAAAATCCTTCTCCAGCCTGTTGCGCTCTGGCTATCTCACGCCGGAGCAATTGCATGAATTCGCCCGGGCCGGGGCGGTGGGCGATGTTTGCACCATCCATTTTGATATCCACGGCAACCTGGTGGATAGCCCCTTGCAGCGACGTCTGGTCACCATCGAACCGGAAACGCTACGACGCACGCCCATCCGCCTGGGCATCGCCGCCGGACAGGCCAAGGCCCACCCCATCCTGGGCGCGCTGCGCGCCGGACTCATCAACGCCCTGGTCACCGACGCGGCCGCAGCCAGCCTGATCCTGCAACTCGCGACCTGAAACGCCGCAACAATCAATTTCCAAAGGACAGACGATATGGAAGTCACCGAAACTCAAAATTACCCAGCCTATCTGCAGGAATGGGGCGAGGAAAAAGCCCTGGAACTGCTGCGCAAGATGCTGCTCATCCGCGCGTTCGAGGAGAAGGCGGAGGAGCTGTACGCGCTGGGCCGGGTGCACGGCACCATGCACCTCTCCATCGGCCAGGAAGCCTCGGCTGTGGGCGCGTCGCTGCCCCTGCGCCCCAGCGATTACTTGCTCAACCATCATCGCGGCCATGGGCACTGTCTGGCCTGGCATGGCAGCGATGTGAATTTGATGATGGCCGAGTTCCTGGGCCGGGAAACAGGCTACTGCCGGGGCCGGGGCGGATCCATGCACATCGCCAACGTACAGGCCAACAACCTGGGCGCCAACGGCATCGTGGCCGGGGGCATCCCCATCGCCGCGGGCGTGGGGCTCAGCATCAAACTGCGCAAGACCGATCAGGTGGCGCTGGTGGTCTTTGGCGACGGCGCCACCAATGAGGGCGCATTCCACGAGTCGCTGAACATGGCCAGCATCTGGGACCTGCCCGTCATCTACTACATCGAAAACAACCAGTACGCCATGTCCATGCCGGTCAAGCGGGCCTTTAACATCGAGCGGCTGAGCCAGCGGGCCTGCGCCTACGGCATCCCCGGCGTCAGCGTCGATGGCAATGATCTCTTCAGCGTGTACGAAGCGGTGAAGGAGGCGGCGGAACGGGCCCGGGCGGGCCAGGGCCCCACCCTCATCGAAGCCCTCACCTACCGCTGGCGCGGCCATTCCAAGAGCGATCGCCAGGCCTATCGCACCCGCGAGGAGGTGAAGGCGTGGCAGAAGAAAGACCCCATCAAACGCTTCGCCCAAAAACTGGGCCTGGATGAAGCGACGCTGGCCGAGTTGCAGCAGGAAGCCCGGGAGCGCATCGACCAGGCCGTGGCTTTTGCCGAGGCCAGCCCCGAACCTGACATTGCCACCATCATGGAGGGCGTTTATGCGTGAGTTGACCTATGCCGAGGCGCTGCGTGAGGCCCTGCGCCAGGCCATGCAAGAGGATGAGTCGGTGTTCATGATCGGCGAGGACATCGGCGTGTATGGGGGCGCATTCGGCGTCAGCGCCGGGCTCATCGACGAATTCGGGCCCGAGCGCATCATCGACACCCCCATCTCCGAGGCGGCCATCACCGGGGCCTGCATTGGCGCCGCGCTCACCGGCATGAGGCCCGTGGGCGAAATCCAGTTTATGGACTTCATCACCCTGAGCATGGAGCAACTGGTGTTGCAGGCGGCCAAGATCCGATTCATGTTTGGCGGCAAGGCCAAAGCGCCTTTCGTGCTGCGCACGCCCGCCGGTTCCGGCACCGGCGCCGCGGCCCAGCATTCCGAAAGCCTGGAAAACTGGTTCGTGCACGTGCCCGGCCTGAAGGTGGTGATGCCCAGCACGCCCTACGACGCCAAAGGCCTGCTGCGGGCCGCCATCTACGACGACAACCCCGTCATCTTTGTGGAGCACAAGCTGCTCTACAAGACCAAAGGCCCGGTGCCCGCAGAGCCCTATGAGATCCCGCTGGGACGGAGCAAGGTGGTGAGAGAAGGCAAGGACCTGACCATCGTCGCCACATCCATCATGGTGCGACGGGCCCTGGACGCCGCAGAAACGCTGGCCGCCGAGGGCGTCGAGGCCGAAATCATCGACCCGCGCACCCTCAGCCCCCTGGACATGGCCCCCATCGAAGCCTCGGTGAAAAAAACGGGCCGGGCGCTGGTGGTGCACGAGGCGGTGAAGACCGGCGGTTTCGGCGGTGAAGTGCTCTCCCGCATCGTGGAAAGCGAAGCTTTCGATTATCTGGAAGCGCCGGTGCGACGTCTGGCCGGGCGCGACATCCCCATCCCCTACAATCGAAATCTGGAGTATCACACCGTGCCCCAGGTGGAGGACATCGTGGCCGAGGCCCGCAAACTGGTGGGAGGCGCGTACTGATGGCGAAACCGGTGATCATGCCCAAATTCGGGTTCACGCAAGAGACCTCGGTCATCGTGCGCTGGCTGGCGCAGCCGGGCGACGCCGTGGAGCAGGGCGATCCCATCGCCGAAGTCTCCACCGACAAGGTGGATATGGAAGTGGAAGCCCCCGCCGACGGCATCCTGGATGGCGTGCGCTATGGGGAGGGAGATGAAGTGCCGGTGACCGCCATCATCGCCTGGATTCGCCAGCCGGACGAAGCCCTGCCCGAAGAAGCCGCCGCGCCGACCATGCAAAAGGCGGCGCCGCCCAAACCCATCTTCACCCCAGCCGATGCGCCCGACCCCACCCGCATCACCCCCGTGGCCCAACGCGTGGCCGCCGACCTGGGGGTGGACATCAGCCAGGTGCAGGGCAGCGGGCCCGGCGGCCGCATCACCCGGCGGGATGTGGAAGCCCACGCCGCCCAAACGCCCGATCTGACCCCGCCCGCGGTTGCTCCCCCGCCCGCGGGCAAGGTGCGCGCCGTGCCCGCGGCCCGACGTCTGGCCCGGGAGATGGGCGTGGATTTGGGCCAGATCGCAGGCTCGGGGCCACGCGGCCGGGTGCAATCCGCTGATGTGCGCGCCGCGGCCGCCCAGGCCCCCGCGTCCCCGGCGCTCCCCGCGGGCGTGCGGGAGATCATCCCCCTGGCCGGGATGCGCAAAACCATCGCCAGCCGCATGCAGCAGAGCTGGCAACAGGCCCCGCACATCACCTTCGACGCAGATATCGATGTGAGCGCGCTGGAAGACCTGCGACGACGGGCCAACGCCGACCTGCCCCAGGGCCACCCCCGGGTGAGCCTGACCGCGCTCATCGCCAAAGCCTGCGCCTGGGCTCTGGCCCGCCACCCCCGCATGAACGCCCGGCTGCAAGGAGAAAACATCCTCCTGCTCTCCGACATCAACATCGGCGTCGCCGTGGCCCTGGAAGATGGCCTCATCGTGCCCGTTATTCATCAGGTGGACCGCAAAGGCGCGCTGGCTGTGGCCGCGGACATCGCCGCGGTGGCGGAGCGGGCCCGCAGCGGCAAACTTCGGGCCGAGGATATGCAGGGGGGAACCTTCACCCTCTCCAACCTGGGCATGTTCCGGGTGGATCGCTTCACCGCCATCATCAACCCGCCCGAGACGGGCATTCTGGCCGTGGGCCGGGTGCGCAAACGCTTCGTCCCCGACGAAAACGATCAGCCTGTCCTCCGCCCCATCATGACCATCACCCTCTCCGCCGACCATCGCCTGGTGGATGGCGCCATCGCCGCCCGCTTTTTGGACGACATCCGCACCGCGCTGGAACACCCCGACGCCATGATTTTATGAGGCCCGCCATGCTGACCCAATTGCTTGATCCCGACGCCATCGTTTTGCAATATCCCGCCCAGGACGCCCAGGATGTGATCCGGCTGCTGAGCCAGAAGCTGCTGGCAAAGGGCTATGTGCATGAGAGTTTCGCCGACGCGGCCCTGGCCCGCGAAGCGGAGCTGCCCACGGGCCTGATCCTGGGCGGCGACATCAACGCCGCCATCCCCCACACCGATGTCGAGCACGTCATCAAGCCGGCCGTGGCCCTGGCCACCCTGGCCCAACCGGTCATCTTCCGTCACATGATCAATCCCGATGAGGAAGTTCCGGTGCGCCTGGTTTTTCTGATGGCGCTGGAAGAGCCCAAGAGCCAGGTGACCATGCTGCAAGAAATTGCGTCCATCCTGCAATCGCCGCAATTGGTGAAGCAATTGGCCGACGCCGCCAGCATCGATGAAATAACAAAGATATTATTGCAGGCAAGCGCCTGACACGCCGTGACGCCCAACAACGCGCCGCATCGAACTCATCCACTTTTCATCCATCCATCTCTCACAGGAGGGCATAATGAGCGCAACCAAGACCATTCTCGTCGCCTGCGGCACCGGCATCGCCACATCCACCGTGGTCGCCAAAAACATCGAAGAATATCTGAAGGAGCGCGGCATTCAGGTGAACACGCGTCAATGCAAGGCCACCGAAGTCAGAAGCCTTGCCGCCGACGCCGATCTCATCGTCACCACGACGCCACTCCCCAAAGACCTGGGCAAGCCTGTCATCCAGACGCTTGCCTTTCTCACCGGCATCGGTAAGGAGGCTGTATTGAGACAAATCGAAGAAACGCTAAAAGCGTGATC
>JALSPL010000542.1 GCA_026985975.1 Anaerolineae bacterium
GCAGCTCCGGGTCATCAGCCAGATGGCGGTGGGGGTGGATAACATCGATCTGGCCGCATGCACGGCCCGGGGCGTGGCAGTGGGCCACACGCCCGGCGTGCTCTCCGACGCGGTGGCCGATCTCACCATCGGGCTGATGCTGGCCACAGCACGGCGCTTCTTCGAGGCGAACGCCGATATGCGGGCCGGACGCTGGCGCGCCTGGTCGCCCATGGGCTGGGTCGGGCCCGACCTGCACGGAGCCACCGTGGGCATCGTGGGCCTGGGGCGCATCGGCGCGGCTGTGGCCCGCCGCCTGGCCGGATTCAATGTGAAGCTGCTGTATCATAACCGGCGGCCCAGTCCCTACGCCGACGAGTTGGGCGCCCAGTTGGCGGGGTTGGACGAGCTGCTGGAGACCAGTGATTTCGTCAGTCTGCACTGTCCCCACACGCCCGCAACCCATCATCTCATCGACGCGGCCGCGCTGGCGAAGATGAAACCCACCGCCATCCTCATCAACACCGCCCGCGGGGGCGTGGTGGATCAGGAGGCGCTGCTGGCGGCGCTGCGTTCGGGCGAGATTCTGGCCGCGGGCCTGGACGTGTTCACGCCCGAGCCCCTGCCCCCCGATCATCCCCTGCTGGCCCTGCCCAACGTCACAGCCCTGCCCCATATCGGCAGCGCCAGCCTGGCCACCCGCATCAAGATGGCGCAGATGACGGTGGAAAACCTGCTGGCGGGCCTGGCGGGCCAGCGTCTGCCCCACTGCGCCAACCCGGAAGTTTATGATGAATGACTGAGCGGACAGGATCATGTCAAAAGCTACAAAAGAGCTGCAATATGACAACCTGGATGATAACATGCGTCGAGAGATCGCCAAGGCAATTGCCGAAGTGGATCGTGCGCAGATAGCGATAACAAAAAAACTAACTCCGGCTCAACGTTTCCAGCAAATGTTATCGATGATAGATTTTGTCGAAGGCGTCGCCGCTCATCAGCTACAGTTGCGTAAACCATACTTGAGCCGTGCCGAAGCCCTAAGAATCATCAGATTGGGCGCACCAACCTCTGACCATCATGTCCCCCCGCACCCGTAGCATCCTCATCTTTGCCGCCCGCATGGCGATTGCCCTGACGGGCGTTGCCCTCCTCTATGTGATGCTTTTCCGGGCGCAGGACGCGGCCTGGCTGCGGCTGCAACAGGGCGAAGCCCTGCGCGTGGCCATGGATCCCAGCTTTCCCCCTTTCGACACGGTGGATGAAGCGGGGCAGGTGGCCGGTTTCGATGTGGACCTGGCCCGGGAGCTGGGCCGCCGTTTGCATGTCCCCGTCACCTTCATCCCCATCGCCTTCGACGGCCTGGCCGATGCGGTGATGGCGGGGCGGGCGGACGCGGTGATCTCGGCCTTTCCGCTGGATGAACGGCTGACCGAGGATGTGCGTTACAGCCAGCCCTACTTCGAGGCGGGTCTGGTGTGGGTGACGCCGGCCGACAGCGATCTGACGACGCCCGAGCAACTGGCCGATGGGACGGTGGCGGTGGAATGGGGAAGCCAGGGCGACGCCTGGGCGCGGGAGCAGCAACTGCCGCATATCCTGCGCACCGAGACGCCCGACGAGGCCCTGAACGCAATGCTGGACGGGCGGGCCGATGCGGCCATCGTGGATGCAGTCAGTGCAGCATTATTCCCCAAGCCGGGCCTTATCACGCACGCCCCGCCCCTGGTCTCCGATCCTTACGTCATCGTGCTGCCCAAACAGGCGCCCAGGTTGACCGAAGCCGTAGATGAAGCGCTGGCGGCAATGATGACGGATGGAACCTGGCGGGCGCTGGCCGCAAAATATTTTCCCAATCCGTCGATTCCGCCTGCCCAATAGGACTGTATGATACGCACCCAGCCGAGACATTTTTCGCCGCCGCTCAACAATTGCTTTATAATCCAATTGCCTTTGTCTTCCCTTTATCATCCCCACGATTCCTTTTTTGAGCGTGACCTATGCTACGATCCCTTTCCCGCACCTTCATCATTTTCAAACTTTACCGAGGGCGGCTGATCCTTTCGCAGATATTGCTGCTGATCTCCGCCGCCACCAGCATCGGCGTGGCCACCCTCATCCAGAAGATCATCAACCAGGGCATCATCGAGAAAAATCTGGATGTCATCGTGAACACCGGGCTGTGGATGGCGGCCCTGGCGCTGATCGGCGGTTTGTGCATGGCCGCCACTGCGGGCCTGGCCGTGTTTTTCGCCCAGGGCGTCGCTTTTGGCCTGCGCAAATACGCGTACGACAAAATCCAGACTTTCTCTTTCGCCAATTTCGACGTGCTGCGCACGGGCAACATACTGGTGCGGCTCAGCTCCGACGTCAACTATGTGATGATGGCCATCCTCTACCTGGTGATGCTGGTGCTGTATGCGCCTTTCATGGTGCTGGTGGCCCTGACCCTGACCATCATTTTCGCACCCTCCATGCTGTAGGTGCTGGCGCTGGCCGCAGCGACGGTGCTGGGGTTCATGGTCCTGCTTCTGCCATCCCTGGTTCGGGCCTACAACGAACGCCAGAACAAGCTCAGCGACTTGAATAACACCATGCAGGAGAACCTGGCGGGGATGCGAGTGGTCAAGGCGTTTGTGCAAGAAGACCAGGAAGTGGCGAAATTCGACCAGCGGGCCGAGGGCATGCGCAAGCCCGCGTATCGGGCCGCGGTGCGGGTGGCGGTGATGAACCCGGCCCTGGTCACCATCGCCCAGCTCTTCATCGTCCTCACCCTGTGGGTGGGCGGCGGGCAGGTCATCACCCAGGCGGGGCTGGAGATCGGGCAGGTGGTGATGGTGATGCAATATCTGTCCATGATTATCATGCCTCTTTCCATGCTGGCCATTGCCGTGCCCTTTATCCTGCGGGGCGACACCTCGGCTCAGCGCATTTTCGAGATCATCGACGCCGAGCCTTTTGTGCAAGACAAGCCGGACGCCCAACCGCGCAACCCCGAGCAGGTGAAAGGACGGCTGGTCTTCGAAAACGTCAGCTTCGCGTTCCGCCGTCCCGACGGCACGCTGGACCCGCCGGTTTTGAAAAACATCAACCTCACCATCGAGCCTGGCGAACGGGTGGGCTTTCTGGGCGCAACCGGCGCCGGCAAAAGCGCTCTGGTCAACCTCGTTCCCCGCTTCTACGATGTGACCGCGGGCCGCATCACCATCGACGGCGTGGATGTGCGGGACATTCCTCAGGAGAATCTGCGCCAGATCGTGGGCATCGCCCTGCAAGAGGCAGTGCTGTTTCAGGGCACGGTGCACTTCAATCTCAAGTTCGGCAATCCCGAGGTGCATGATGATGTGATGATCGGGGCGGCGCGGAGCGCTGACGCGTTTGGATTCATCATGCAGTTGCCCCAACAGTGGGATGCGCCGGTGGCCCGCCGCGGCTATAACTTCTCGGGCGGACAGCGCCAGCGTCTCGCCATCGCCCGCACCCTCACCGCCCAGCCCCGCATCCTCATCCTGGACGACAGCACCAGCGCCCTGGATGTGGCCACCGAGTCCCGGGTGCAGGAGGCCATCCCTCAATTCACCGAGAACGTGACCACGCTGTATGTGGCCCAGCGCATCAGCGCAGTCATCGACCTGGACAAGATCGTGCTCCTGCAAAACGGCGAGATCATCGCCCAGGGCGCGCACGAGGAACTGATGCAAAGCAGCCAACTTTATCAGGAGATTTACCAATCGCAACTGGGCGCGGGTTTGAAAGGCTCGGGCCAGGAGGTGACGGCATGACCGCAACATCCGCGACTGTAACCAAATCCAGCAAGGACCAGGGCGTAAAGGTGGACAAACCCAAAGGGCCAGAGGATTTCGCGCCCCTCTTCCGCCGCCTGTTGGCCTACCTGGTGCAGGGCGACGCCCGCACTCGTTTCATCATAGCGGTGATCGTGCGTTTCGTGGCGGTCATCGGCCTGGTAGCCATCCCCTTCCTCACGGGCCGGGCTGTGGACGCTATCGCCGCCGGCGATATGGCGTCGCTGCAACGGTGGCTGCTCTTGGCGCTGCTGGCCACGGCCGTGTACATCGGCCTCAGCGCCTGGGCGGAAACCATCTTCTCGAAACTGGCCACCACCGCCCTTTATCGGCTGCAAATGCACCTTTTCAGCCATTTGCAGACCCTTTCCCTCAGCTTTTTCGACCGCCAGCCGGTGGGCGAGCTGATGAGCCGGGTGAGCAACGACACCGAGGCCATCTCTATTTTCTACGAATCCGCGGTCTCGCAGCTCATCCGCGCCGCCATGCAGATCCTGCTGTTGGTCGCGATCATGTTCCTCCTCAGTTGGCAGATGGCCCTGGCCGCGTTGCTCATCGTGCCGGTGATGGTCGGGCTCACCCTGGTCATCGAACGGGTGGCCACGCCCGCCTTCGCCCGCCTGCAGGAGGAGCTGGGCGAGCTCAGCGGTTTCCAGGAAGAGACCCTGGCCGGGCACAAGGTAATCATCGCCAACCGCCGCAACGAGTGGGCCGCGGACGAAAACGAGGCTTACGCGAATCGCGTGTTCGATGTGGGCAGTCACGCCTTCTTCTCCAGCCTGCTGCAAAGCCCGGTCACCATGACCAGCACCACCATCATGATCATCGCCGTGCTCATCGTGGGCGGTCTGCTCGTCACCACCGACGCCATTTCGGTGGGTGAGGTGATTGCGTTCATGGGATACGCCGGCCTGCTGGCGTCGCCCCTTTCCATCATCGCCAACCTCACCTCCACGGTGCTCAACGCCATCGCCGGCGGCCGCCGCGTGTTCGCCATCATCGACGAACAGCCCACGGTGCAGGATGCGCCCGACGCCAAAGACTATGAATTCAAGGGCGGACATATCGTCTTCGATGATGTGGACTTCAGCTATGTTCCCGGACGCAAAATCCTGCGCCACAACACCTTCGAGGCCAAACCGGGCCAGAAGATCGGCATCTGCGGCCCCACCGGCGCCGGCAAATCCACCATCATCAACATCCTCACCCGTTACTACGACGTGGACAGCGGCCACATCACCGTCGATGAGCAACCGCTGGAGAAGCTGACCCAACGCAGCCTGCGAGAGCAAGTGGGCGTGGTGCTGCAGGAAGCCTATCTTTTCTCCGACACGGTGATGAACAACCTGAAATATGCCCGCAAAGGCGCCACCGATGAGGAGTGCATCGCCGCGGCCAAGGAGGCCAACGCTCATGAGTTCATCATGAACCTGCCCCAGGGTTACGACACCATGCTCACGGAGCGGGGCGCCAACCTGAGCCAGGGCCAGCGACAAATGATCACCATCGCCCGGGCCATGGTGGCGCAACCCAAGCTGCTGATCCTGGACGAGGCCACCAGCAACGTGGACACCCGCACCGAAAAACTCATCAACGAGGGTCTGGCCCGATTGATGGCGGGCCGCACCAGCTTTGTCATCGCCCACCGACTCAGCACCATCCAGGATTCGGACAAAATCCTGGTGCTCAACGCCGGAGAAATCATCGAACAGGGGACGCATGACGAGCTCATGGCCCGCCGCGGCTTCTATTACGATCTCTACATGAGCCAATTCAAGGGCAAAGCCCCGGGCGAGGGATAGGATGCAAACAATCGATTGATGGCGTTTTCTCAACGGCGATGGGGAGAACAGCGAAAAATGGTAGGGTTTCAGCTAACTTTTCGTGGCGAAACCCTACCATTTTCCTTTGCGCTTTGTGGCTGTGCGTGAGAATGAGCGAGCCAATCTAGCGGAACAGCCAAGTCCGTAAAACGTAATGCGTAAGGTCTTCACGTTTTACGTTTTACGCATCGCGTGATTATGAGCTTCGTCACATCGCATTTTGCAAAAAGGTGATAAGATATCCTTACACAATGACGCTTCAACACCACGCGGGCCCTTCATCCAACCCTCATGCACGAACTTCCCTTCGTCAAAAGCATCCTCAACATCACCCTGGAATGCGCCCGGGAGGCGGGCGCGCGGCGGGTGACCGCACTGCATCTGGTCATCGGCCAGATGGCCAGCATCGTGGATGATTCCGTGCAATTCTACTGGGACATCCTCAGCAAAGACACCATCGCCGAAGGCGCCCAGCTCAACTTCCAGCGCAATCCCGCCATCTATCGCTGCTGGGATTGCGGGCATCAGTATCAACTGGATGGTCATCATCTGGCCTGCCCGCAATGTGGCAGCGTGCGGGTGCAGTTGGTGCAAGGCGATGAATTCCGCCTGGAAAGCCTGGATATCGAAACATAGTTCTATCATTTGTTTCATTTGGGTGTATCCAAAATGAGTTGGAGCCGTTCATGCGCCACCGCTTCCATCGTTTACATCATCCACCGCCTATCCAGAGGGTCCTTGTCCGCCAAGGCGCTTTAGCGTCTTTCAGCTATGAGCCTGGGCCTATCAGCCCCAGGCGGAGGCGGCAGACGTTAACCTCCAACTGAAATAGAACGCACCCGAATGAAAAAACGTCTGTGTCATTCTGAGTGACCAACGGGAGCGAAGAATCTCGCGTTTGCAGACGGGGAGATTCCTCAGTCGCTGCGCTCCTTCGGAATGACGTAAACATAACT
>JALSPL010000543.1 GCA_026985975.1 Anaerolineae bacterium
TGAAAAAACGTCTGTGTCATTCTGAGTGACCAACGGGAGCGAAGAATCTCGCGTTTGCAGACGGGGAGATTCCTCAGTCGCTGCGCTCCTTCGGAATGACGTAAACATAACTTTATTTACGAAGCAGTTTGGAATCGCTCACCGACGCGTTGCGGGATTGTGAATCCGGACAGGAGAGCGGTACAATCTCGTCTATGCCATCGCGCTCCCGACGTTTCATTCTCATCCTGACCGGCTGGCTGGCGTTGCTGCTGGGCGGATGCGGCGCGCCTGCGGCTCCGGTCTATCACATCGCCATCGTCGCTTCGGGCCAGTCGCGATTGGTCAAGGCCCAGAGTCTGGAGCAAGGGTTGCGGGACCGCGGCTATGTCCCCGAAGAAAACCTGTACATCACGATTTATGATGCGGAAAATCATGGTGACCGTCTGTCGGAGCTGACGCGACAGGCCATCGCCAGCGACCCGGATATCCTGGTCACGCTGGGCGGCATCGAAACGCAGATCGCCAAAAAAGAAGTCAGCGACGCCGACCTTCCCATCGTGTTCATCGGCGTAGCCGATACCGTGGATTGGGGCGTGGTGGCGAGTTTTCGCCATCCCGGGCGCGGCATCACCGGCATCGACAACGGTTATATCGAGATCACCAGCAAGCGGCTGGAGTATCTCACCCTGCTGTTGCCCCAGGCCCGCCGCGTGCTGGTGCTGTATAGTTCGCAAATCACGCCCAGCCGGGCGGCGCTGGCCCAGGCGCAATGGGCCGCGCCTCATCTGGGCCTGAGCTTGCAGGCGGCGGATATCAACGACGAGCGGGCCTTGCAACGTTTCGCCGACGCGTTGCAGCCGGGCCAGGCCGACGCCATTCTCATCACTCCCAGCTTTACCCTGGAAAACGCCTTGCCCACCACCCTGCTGCCCGCGGCCACCCGCGCCGGCATCCCCATCGTGGGGCTGAATCAGGATGTGGTGGCCGCGGGCGGCCTGGCCGCGTATGGCGCATCTTTCCAGAATATGGGCTATCAGGCCGCCCGGTTGGTGGATAAAGTGCTGCACGGCGTCCCGCCAGGCGACATCCCTGTGGAATTTCCCGACACGCCCGAATTTACGGTCAATCGCGATGTCGTCACGGCTCTCGATCTTGCCATCGATCCCGAGACGATGTGTCTCGCGGACCACATCCTGCCCGAGATGTCCACCGGGGAGGGCCCGTGAAACAACGGTTGCGGGTGCGCTGGCAACGGCTGGAGACCCGGATGATCATTCTGGCGGCGCTGGCCGCGCTGCTGCCTCTGCTGGGCCTGGGCGCGCTCTCGCTTTACACCATCTACGTGCAACAGGTAAAAGACGCGGAAGCCATTCAGCAGGAGATGACGCGACGGGCCACATTGCTCATCGAAAGCAGTCTGAACCAGGTGGAGGATGTGTTGAAAGCCTCCACCCAGAGTTCTGAGTGGTCCCTCGACGCCCCTGAAACGTCGGAGTGGATTCTGCGGCGGCTGTTGCATCAGTTGCCCATGGTGCAGGAGATCCGTTTGGTGGACGCCCGGGGACAGGCGCGCCTTGGGGTCTCTCGCACCCGGCTCATCATCCCCTCCGACCTGGGCGATGTCAGCGACAATCCCGCCTTTGCCCGGGCCCGGGCGGGCGACGTCAGTTGGGGCCAGGTGCAGCTTTCGAGCAATGGCGAACCTTTGCTCACTGTCTTCGCTCCCCGACGCAATCCCCTGACCCATCGGGCGGATATGATGTTGATGGCGGTGATGAGCTTGCGCGGATTGTGGGATGAAGTCACCGCGTTTCAGGTTGGCGAAGAAGGCGTCATGTATGTGGTGGACGCCAGCGGGCGCTTGCTGGCGCATCCCGATTATAGCCTGGTGTTGGCGGAAACCCACATCGATGATTCATTTCTGCTGCAAACCCTGCGTCAGGGCGATCCCCTGCCCGCCATTTATCCCAACGCGTGGGGACAGCGCGTGATGGGCAATGCCCAGGACATTCCGGAATTGCACTGGTGGGTGGTGGTGGAGCAAGCCACGGAGGAGGCGCTGAGACCGGTGCACATCCTGTTCAACTGGCTGATTCTGGGCACCATCGTGGCCATCATCGCCAGCGCCATCCCCGGCTGGCGCATCGCCCGCGGAGTCACCCATCCCATCGTGGAGCTGGCGGCGGACGCGGCGGCGGTGGGAGAAGGGGAGTTGACCCGGCGCAGCAGCATCCAACGGCAAGATGAGATCGGGCAATTGGCGCAGGCGTTCAACGATATGGTGACCGAATTGCAGCGCTACGCCACCGAGCTGGAGAATCGCGTGGCGGTGCGCACCGCCGAGCTGCAAATCGCTCTGGAGCAGGCCAAAGAGGCGGACAGGCTGAAAAGCGCCTTTCTGGCCACGGTGACGCATGAATTGCGCACGCCCCTGACTTCCATCAAGGGCTTCGCCGAAACCTTGCTCTCGGAGGATGTCTCCTGGGATGAAGCCACACAACGGGATTTTCTGGCGACCATCGTGGAAGAGGCGGACAAGCTGCGGGATCTGGTCAATCAGTTGCTGGATATGGCGCAACTGGAAGCGGGCACGCTGCAACTGAATCGCCACGCCTGCTCACTCCCTCACATCGTTGACGTCACCATCGAGCGTATGCAGCCGTTGCTGGTGCGGCGAAAGGTGCAGGTGCATCTGGCCTCCGATTTACCCTTCATCGACGCAGACCACGAACGAGTCGTTGGCGTTCTGCGTAATTTGCTGGAGAATATCGTAAAATACACGCCCGAAGATACGCCCATCACCATCACCGCCCGACCTGAAGATGGTTTTGTGCAGACGACTGTCCGCGATGAAGGGCCGGGCATCCCTCCTGAGATCATGGCGCATCTTTTCGAGCGTTTTCATCGCGGCGATCATCCCGACATCTCGGGCACGGGCCTGGGCCTGGCCATCTGCCGGGGCCTGGTGCAGGCGCATGGCGGCCGCATTTGGGCCGAAAGCCAACCCGGGCGGGGGACCAGCATCCACTTCACCCTCCCCATCGCACGCCACGAGTGATGATTAAGGACTAAGATGACCACACACGCCAAAACCCGAATTCTGCTGGTGGATGATGACCGCAGCCTGATCAAGTTTGTCTCCGCCAACCTCAAGGCCCGAGGCTACGAGGTGCTGGTGGCGCAGGATGGCCGGGCTGCGCTGGATATGCTGACCCAGCAGACGCCGGATCTGATTATTTTGGATTTGATGATGCCCAAAGTGGATGGGCTGCAAGTGGCGCGCGCTGTGCGGCAAGGGGGCGGCGTTCCCATCATCGTACTCAGCGCCCTGGGTGACGAGAGCAAAAAGGTGGAGCTGCTGGATAGCGGCGTGGATGACTATCTCACCAAACCCTTCGGGTTACAGGAGCTGCTGGCGCGGGTGCGGGCGGTGCTGCGTCGCGCCTCCGCCAGAAATCAGAAACGCCTGGCTGCCCAGCGCCTGCAACACGAGAATATGAGCGTCGACTTTTCATCCAAACAATTGTGGGTGGATGACGCAGAGCTGCGGCTGACGCCCACGGAATTCGATCTGCTGGCGCTGCTTCTGCATCACGCCGGCCGGGTGCTGACGCATGACATGCTTCTCAGCGACGTTTGGGGCGAAGCATACCGGGGCAACAACCAATATCTGCACATCTACATCGGCCGCCTGCGACAGAAACTGGCAGCGGTGACGGGCCTGGAGATCGTCACGTATCCGGGCGTGGGATACAGCCTGCGGCTGGATTGAGCGCTTGCAAAAAGAAAGGGAAGGGTGAAAACGCAACAAGTTAAGAGAGTTTTTCGAAAACCACGACGGCGCGAAGAAAAAAACAAAGAAAATCTTCGTGTCACTTCGCTTTGCTCGGTACAGACGGGGGCGTTTCAAAATGGGGACGCGTTCTTATTTTTCTGGCCAACTCAAGTTGGACGCTTCAGGCCTGCGCCTTCCAATCGGGGCCTACGATGTAATCGTCATGCGAGCTTTTGTGGAGGAAGGCAGCCCCCAGGTGATCATCTGTGTTGCATACATGAAGCCAATGAACATGAGCACAGCGCCCAGAAATTCACTCAGATACAGGATCTCAGGCAGGCCCATCCGTTGAAACGCCCCTCCAAACGCGGGCATCAACGCTCCCACTGCAATGAACACATTTCCCACCACGCGATGGAAGAGCACGCGCTTGCGCCAGAAAATCCAGGCGGAGTAAATAGCGCCGCCCACCAGGGCGATCACCCCATACAGATTGAAGAATGGCGTCAGAATGCGCACCCCGGGCGTGACAATGGCATGACCACTGAGCTCACCATTGAGCATCTGGCCAGGATCCAGTTGAGCTGAAAACACTTTGTACGCAGCATAGAAGGAGGCAAACAGCAAGATGTAGAAAAGCCAATTGGCCCAACGCTTGCGCACCAGCAGAAAGATGGTGCCTTGCCCCAGCCACGCCGCCACCAGCACGGCGCCAAAAAGATACCACAAACGAAAGACCAGATCATGCCATCCGAAAAAACCGTAAGAAGCCTCCATCGCACCGCCGATGCCGTAGAAGACCATGCCTATGCCCCAAAAAAGAGAATAACGGCGATGACCATACCACCATCGCCGCAATACGAAAAAGGCGAAGATAAAGCTAATCAGAGAGGAGAAGGCGGGTAAAAACGCGTCAATCATTTCCTGGGACATGGATCTTTCCTTGGGTTGTGAGCGGAGCATACGACCGCAGGAGAAAAAAGAAAAAGCTGTTATCCTCAGCAATACTACCATAACTTACGTAATTGTTGAAAAATATATCAGAAATTATAGTCCAAGCGATGGCGCATGAACGCTTCCAACCCATTTTGGACACCCCCATATCATAAACTTTCGGGTGCGTCCTATTCCAATGGGAGGTTGGCGTGGGCCTGTCGTGCAACCGTTACAGCGTTATGAAACCTCGCGAAGCGAACAGCCCATTCCGCAATTTATAGAAAATATATAGACTGCAGGCAGAGAATTATAGATGCTTGATAGTGGGGAAGACTACAATATAAAGATAAATGGCATTCTTTTTCACTCATTATCGCGTTCATACGAATCATCAAGGAGGCTTGTATGAAATCAGACCGCCGCGAATTTCTGAAATTCCTGGTGGGCGGCGCCACAGCGGCCGCGGCGACAGCGGCTGTGATCCCAAAAGAAACGGCGGAAGCGGCTCCCAAAGATGATAGCGACAGCACGCATCGTTGGGGCATGCTCATCGACCTGCGCAAGTGCATCGGCTGCCAGGCGTGCAGCGTGGCTTGCTCCATGGAAAATGACGTTCCGCTGGGGTATCACCGCACCATCGTCGCCACCTACGAATTAGATTTTGGAGATACAGCCCGTCGCGCCACCCTGCCGCGTTTGTGCAACCATTGTGAAAATCCCCCCTGCGTAGAGGTGTGTCCCACCCAGGCCACCTACAAGCGGCATGATGGCATTGTGGTGGTGGATAACGAGGTGTGTATCGGCTGCGCCTATTGTGTGCAGGCCTGCCCTTACGACGCTCGTTTCATCAATCCTGAAACCCACACCGCCGACAAATGTAATTTCTGCGTGCATCGCACCGAGGCGGGATTGCTGCCCGCTTGCGTCGAAACCTGCGTGGGCGGCGCTCGCATCTTTGGCGATCTCAACGATCCCGGCAGTGAGATCAACCGGCTCTTGCGAGAACATGCCACCCAGGTGCTGAAGCCTGAAATGGGCACAGATCCCCGCGTCTTCTACATCGGCCTGAGTGAGTATCTGCAGGCCAGGGTCAATGGCGAGCCTGTGCCATGGACCGAAGAAGAGCTCAAAAAGGAGTTGGCGCAGCTATGAATCCGCACATCATCACCCTTTTGGATGCGCTCCACGGCATCGACTGGAGCCTGGTCATTCCCCAATACTTCTTTTTCACCGGCATCAGCGCCGCGGCTTTTCTCATCTCGGCCATGACCTATGTCTTTGGCGACGAGCACTATCGTCCCATCGCCAAGCTCTCGCTGATTGTGGCTTTTACTGTGCTGGTGGCCGCGCCCTTGAATCTGATCGCCGATCTGGGCCAGAAAGGCCGTTTTTATTCCCTTTTCTATCACACTCACAGCACATCGCCCATGAGCTGGGGCAGCTTTTTGCTGACCACCTATCCCTTGCTGATCGCCCTGGAGGGGATTTTTGCGTTCCGGGCGGGATTTGTGCGCAAGTCGCAGCAGGCTTCGGGCTGGAAGCAAAAGCTGTACACATGGCTGGCTTTGGGTAAGAGAGAAGTGACGTCTCAAACCGAAAAACGGGATCATAAATGGAGCTACATCCTGGGCGCCATCGGCATCCCCTTCGCCATCGCCGTGCATGGCTACACCGGCTATATTCTGGGCGTGGTGCGGGCCCGGCCTCTGTGGCACACGCCGCTCATGCCCATCACCTTCCTGGTCTCGGCCATGGTCAGCGGCATCGCCTTCATGCTCATCCTCACCTGGATCATGGTGCGGGATGAGGAGGGACATGTGCCCTGGCAGCTCGTGGACCGGCTGGCCGT
>JALSPL010000544.1 GCA_026985975.1 Anaerolineae bacterium
GGGATAACTTTTATCGATCATAAGATGCGATGGCCTTGCGGCGTCAGAGGGCAGGTATGGTGGATAAGTGGTCTATACCAATATAACAGCAAACCGATAGCATGTCAAACGTCAGGGGGAGGAGGGTGCGCTTCAAAATGGGGGCGCGTTCTTGTATTTCTGGCCGACTCAAGTCGGACGCTTCAGGCCTGCGGTCAAAGGAGGGCCTGCGCCCTCCAATTCTCGCGCCATCAGGTCGCTATGGAGCGCCCCGGCGAACAACGTCGAATTGGGCGGCGCAGGTCGTCTGTTGGCCGTAGGTGTAAAAAATATCGAAGGGGCGTGACCAGGCAAAATCTGGCCGCGAAAAGTCCATGACAGGCTCTTATCTTCCACCAATGCAATTCTAACGCTTTTCTTAGCAATGATCGCTCATAATAAGAAAAACGCAATACAATTTTCAATCCCAACCAACAGGAGAAAAATGATGACTGGCAGAATCATTCCCGAAGAAATGGCGTTGAGTTTGATCGGAGATGATGAACGTGGTTATGATTTCATTACAGAAAAAGATATCCTGGCTCTAAAAACCTTTTCCTCCGACCAGGGCGTGCTGACGCTTTACATGGATATACGCCCGGAACGATTACAAGATAATCCTCTGGGTCTTCGTTACAAAAATCTGATCTCCCCGGTACGCCCAGAAATCCATGATCGAAACGCATTGCTGTTATTTGATGCAGTCACCGCAGATATCGGCAGATTGCTGGAAAACACTTACAGTCGCTCCAGAGGTCGCGGACTCGCCATCTTTGCTGCGCCGCAAAAATTTTCGCCCAAACGCGATCGAGCGGTGAGGTATGAAAAATTCCTGGTCTATCATCTGCCCGAAGCGCCCCAAGATATGCTGGCCTGGGGCGCAACGCCCGCGCTCACCCCGCTGCTCATTCAACTGGATGAGCATGAGCCCACGGGCGTGGTGCTGACGGACCGCCGCCGCGCTCGCTTCTTCGTCTACTACATGGGCGAAGCGGCGGAATATGGCATCAGCGAAGTGGATGAAACGCCGCCCAAAACCAAGGCGCTGGGATGGGGAGCGCATAATCATGAGCAATGGCAGGAGGAGCAGTATCGCAAACATCTGCGCCATGTCGCGGCATTCACCGAAGCCATCGCCGACAAGGCGGGCTGGAAATGGCTGGTTTTGGCCGGCCCCGATGAGATTCCGGCTGAGTTGACGCGCTACCTGGCCAAACCGCTGAAGGACAAACTGCTGGACGCCATCACGTTGTCACTGAACGTCACTTACAACGATGTACGCGACAAAGTGGCGCCTTTGGTGCAGGAAGCTGAAGTCAGAGAGGAAGCGCAGATATTGAAAACCTTCATCGGCGAACTGGCGCGCGAAAGCGGACGAGCTGTGGCGGGCCTGGCCGACGCCACCCTGGCGGCGCAGCAGGCCCGCATCGACACCCTCATCTTCCCGCCCGATTTCATCCAACCCGGCTGGCAATGCCAATCATGCGGCGGTTTGATAGCTGACCTTGCCGACACGCCGCCCGAGCAGTGCATTTACTGCGGCGGGCCTCTGAAGAAAATCCCAGACATCGTCACCGTAGCCGCCATGCAAACCCTGAACCTGGGCGGACACGTGGAGGTGGTGCGCGACAAAGAAAATCAATCCGTCATCAAAACCCACGGCGATATCGGCGCACTGCTGCGCTTCTGACGCCGCCATCTTCCGCCATGACAAGGCCGAGGGACGGACCCGCCTCTCGGCCTTGTTTATCGTTCAATCGCCGCCGAGATTCATTCTCCGGCGGTCGTTTTCTCGGCGTCAGCCGCGGCGGTGGCATCCGATTCCGATTCAGCTTCCGAAGAAGCGACATCATCTTGCCCGCCGTCCTCATTCTCCCCACCGGCGCCCTCTGCATCCTCCTCCGATTCCGACAGGGTGAAAATGGCGGGCTCGATAGGCAGAATAGGCGTCACAACAGAGAGAATATCCTCATCCATCACAGGCTCCGGTTCCGCAGCGGCTTCCGCATCCATCACAGCCCGGGGCTCCGGCGGCGCTGACGCCTCCTCCCCTTCCAGCAAAAAAGGCTGCGCCGATTCAGCCTCCGGCTCCTGGGCGGAAAGCTGCAACGGACTGGAAGCGTCCAGCGTCAACGCCCGCCCATACACCTGGGCCAGCAGTCCCACCTGCTCCAGCGGCATCTGGCGGCGGAGAGGCGTTTCGCTCGCGGCCCAAAGCTCCTGCAAAGCAGGATAATCCCATTCGGCGGTAATCACGCCCTCGGCCTGGGCGCTGCCCAGCTCCGTCATCACGCCGGTAAAGCGGGGTGTGAAATCCAGCGGAGCGAAGATGGCGCTCTTGCCCATAAAAACCGGCTCATCGTCGCCTGCAAAGGGATCGGGACCAACCAAAAAGCTCACCAGCCCATAAAGCTGATTCTCCTGACACCGGGCCAGGGCCCCCTGCCGGATTTTATGATAGACGGCCGGGCGTTTGGTGGCGGCGATGGTCAGCAGCATATCCGCGCCCTGATACGCAAGAACGCGGGCAGGTTCCGGGTAGAGCGCCTCATAGCCGAACATGACGCCGATCCGGCCTACAGGCGTCTCAATCGCCTGCCAGCCCTCGCCGGGCTGCGCCACATCCAGCGTCTCCGGATCCAGCGCCACCTGCGCCTGCTGCCCCAACAAACTGCCATCTGGACCAAAAATGCAACAGGTGTTACGGATCGAGGCGCTTTTGACGTCATAACTATAAAGACTGCCTGCCACCAGCGTCATTTCATACTGTTTTGCCAGCTCCGAAAAAACGCTCACGTAGACGTCAAAAAGCGATTCGGGCATATCCGCAAGCGTCAAACGCAAAGTTTTTTGCAGATCAGCCCGCATAACATTGGCGGCGCCGCCCGCCAACATGCCCTTTAACCTGGGGAACAACCCCTTCTTGGGGGTGGCAGCCTCCTTTAACAACGCATTGCGCCAGCCTGGAAACATGGGAATGCCCACAGCCAGCCCGCTGAACTCCGGAAACACCGCCAGCTTGCCGCCTTTTGTTTTGGCAATCCGCAAAAAACGGTGATAGTAGGTCAGGAGTTCATCCAGTGATTTGGTGATAATGAGCTTATGTTGAACAACTGCTACGATTGGCTTATCCATAAAAATACTATTTACACCTTCATTTAGTAGTATCTTGACAGTGAAATTCTTGTACGCGGAGCAAAAAGTTACACAGAGAACCACTGATGAAAATCAAGAGCTTCACAGAGGATTTTCAGAGATTTCTCTGTGGTTCTCTGGCAATCTCTGTGAAACGCTGTGTTCCTCTTTGGTTCTGGCTCGGCCAGGTTAGGAGGAATTCATGAAATGATCTGGAAAACACAGCCTTCATTGTAGCACAAAAAAGGAAAAATGAAACAAGTGCTCTTCCGCTTGCACAACCAGTCCACAGCCTTTCAAAAAGCAATTTGGACAACTTTATCCCTATGTAATATAATGATACGGCTGTTTGCAGTATTTTCGTTTGGGTTTAGTGATTTGTTAGCTGATAAGAGGCAAAAAATATAGGATTCAATCTCCCCACAATACACAACCACCTCATCCCCCACTCTTTTACTTTTCTTAGGGAGGTACTAATGATGAAAACCCACACAACGTCAGTGTTCGGGCGTTATCGAAAAAATGCGGCGCTGATGACGCTTGCTTCAATTCTTGTCTTAGCCCTTATCCTGACGCTATCAGTCTATGGCGCCCAAGCCGCCACTGTCGATAACAGCAGCCAGGCCAGCCTGGGGCTGTTTCAGGCCAATGACGGCTGTATCGACGGTTATGTTTTCGGCGTCGTCAATGGCGGCGACTACGGTCTTTCAGGTTGGGACGTCCACACCCAACTGCAAGACGGCTCGGGATCTGTTTATGACACGACCACGGACGGCAACGGTTATTACAAATTCGATACGCTGCCTCCGGGCGTCTATAAAGTATGGATCGACATTCCTGCCGGCTGGGTGCTTTACAACGGCATGACCAATCCCGTGGAAAACGTCAATGTGGCCAGTGGCGCCTGTTCCACCGTGTTGTTCAAGGTGCAACAGGGAGGCACGCCCACGCCCGGCACGCCCGAACCCGCCACCCGCGTCGATGGCTATGTTTACGAAGAGGACTGCGACGGCGTTCACGCTTATCCTGGCGCCCTCCTGGAACTCTGGTCCAGCAGCCTGCCCGACACCCTGGACAGCAAACTGCAGGATCGCAACAGCGACGCCAGCGGCTATTTCAACTTCCACATTCTGCCTGCCGACCTGGCGGACTACTTCCACCTGCTGCTGAAAGTTCCCAGCGACATGGAAGTCGTCAACACTATCGCCCCGGACGCCAAGGCCCATGTCATCGCACCCGATCACATTCGTTTCGATTTTCCCACCTTTGAGTCGCTTTCGGGCAACCAGTTCATTCTACGCAAGAAGGATCTGGTATGCGAAACGCCAACGCCAACGCCCACAGCCACCATCACCCCCACGGCCACGCCCTTCAAGCTCTATCTGCCCATCATCATGACCCGCCCGCCCATGTGCGATGTCGGCTTCATCTACGTGAATGTATGGGGCCAGGATTACCACATCCCGCTGAAGACCGTCCCCTATGTTTACACCCTGGGCCCGCTGCCCTGGCAGTACCCCACCACCTTCTACCTGAAGGAATACACAGGCAATACCAAATGGACGCAGTACGATCCCTTCTGGACGAAACAGGTCGGCGGCTACGACTTCACCTTCCCCGGCGGCTACGCGGGCCAGGAGTTCACGCTATATGTGCAAACTGACTGTGGATTGGTGGCGATTATGACCAACGTGGATGACCCCCCCCCCACGCCGCCCCCCGCCACCACCCCCAACCCGCAATCCGGCTGGGTCACCCTGGAAGAGCAAAACTTTGATCACACATCGCTGACCAATGTCGAGCGCTTTGGCAACCCCACCTGGGGCGTCACCGCCTGTGAAGCGTCCAGCGATCCCAACAGCATCTGGCCCGCGGCCCGCGGCAGCGCCGCCGCCGAGCCCTGCGCCGATAATTACCCCAACAACGCCGATTCCTGGTTTGTGGCGGGGCCCTTCAACCTCTCCAACGCCACCCAAGCAGAAGTCACTTTCGATTATCTGCTTCAGACAGAAAAGAACAAGGATTGGCTGGGTTGGTACGCATCCGATGACAACGTCAACTTCGTTGGCATTCGCGAGAGCGGCAACAGCAATGGCTGGCAATCACAGACGTTCGACCTGCAAAACTATGTCGGAAAATCCAAAGTTTGGTTCGCCTTCGTTTTCCGCAGCGACAGCCAGAACAACGACAAAGGCGTCTTCCTGGATAATCTCCGGATCCGAAAATACGTGAAACCCGCCATGCCGCGCCGACACCCCAGAGTCATGGCCCCGGATAGCGACAGCGCCCTGCTGCCAGACGTCATCATTCGCAAGTAAACATCTCCTCTCAAGCAGACGACAGAGGCGGCGAATTTTCGTCGCCTCTTCTTTTTTGCCTGCCGCTCCGATTTTTCAGCCAGGACAAACTCCTGCTATACTTTTCTCCACACGCATCATCACTCCATCGGCACGGCCTCCGCTCCCCCTCCATTCACATTCCCCGAGCCCGACAATGACCTACGCATCCTACACCGGAAAAACAGAAAAAACATCACGACGCCGCACAGAAAGGGAGTGGCGGCAGGAAATCATCAAAGTCTGTCGTTTGATGTGGGAAAAAGACTACATCGCAGCGGGGGACGGCAATGTCAGCGTGCGGCTGAGCGACGACCGTTTTTTGGTGACGCCCAGCGGCTTCTCCAAAGGCTTCCTGCAGCCCGAGCAACTGGTCATCATCGACTGGGACGCCCAGGTGGTTGGCCCGCTCTACGGGGATAATCGCAATCTGCGCCCCTCCAGCGAAATCCTGCTGCATCTCGAAGTTTATCGCCGCCGGCCCGATGTCGTCAGCGTGGTGCACGCCCACCCGCCCATGGCCGTGGCGCTCTCTATCGCCGGCATCTCCCTGGCCAAGTGCATCCTGCCCGAAGTCGTGGCCACCATGGGCCTGATTCCCACCACGCGCTATGCCACGCCCTCCTCCATCGAGGGCGCTGAGGTCATCGCCGGCATCATCGAAAACTACGACGCCCTGATTCTGCAGCGGCATGGCAGCGTCACCGTGGGCGACACCCCCTGGAACGCCTATCTCAAACTGGAGAAAGTTGAGCACACTGCTATTATCACCAAAACCCTGGCGGAACTGGGCCGCATGAACCTGATGGAGCCGGAAGAAGTGGCCAAACTGGTGGCCCGGCGCGAGGCCAGCGGCAATTTGCCCGACGCCCAGGCCGAAGCATTTTGTGACGCCTGCAACGTCTGCGCCTTCCCTCGCAAGAAGTCATAGCCAGAGCCTTTTCGACAATAAAACGGCGCATCCCAGGCGGGCAAGGATGCGCTGTTTTTGTCCCTGTTCCGTAAATAGAACGCAGATGACGCAGAAA
>JALSPL010000545.1 GCA_026985975.1 Anaerolineae bacterium
GTATAGAATGCGGAGTTTTTCGGGCGATTCCACGGAGCGTAAAGCCTCGCGAATGCTTTGCAACGTTCCTATATCCTGAATGCCTTCGATTTCTGGCAACAGCTTTAATCCTTCGACGCCGAAACGCAAATCCAATCCTAACGCAATCGCCAGCATCAGGCCGTCGCGCAATCCTTCCGCACGACCTCGTTCCAAACCTTGTTCCAGGCCTTGCTCCAAACCTTGCTCCAAACCTCGTTCCAGGCCCTGCTCCAGGCCTTGCTCCAGGCCCTGCTCCAGGCCCTGCTCCAGGCCTTGTTTCAGGCCTTGTTTCCAGACCTCTTCCTTGATTTCCTGTTCAATTTCTTTTCTTAACATCTCAAAAAATGGGGATTCGATCATGATTTCTCTCCTGCGACGGAGTAATTGGGGCAGCAAATTTGTAGAAGTCAGGCCCGAGATGATACCCATGGCCATATACATATCGGCTTTCTCATCGATGGGCCTGTCGCTCTCGAAAATCAGTTCATCCGCCCGCCGAAACCATTGCCTGCCGTGTCGCATGATGGGCGTCAGCGGGGCCATGCAAACCAACCCTTCCTGCACGATTTCGGCGGCGTCCATTTCATACAAGCGCAAGAGATGAAACTGAAAGCTCACCTGCTCATCTTCATAAAAATCAACGGCCTGTTCTGACGCCAGCAACAAAATAGCAGCGGAAACGGTGCGGGGAGCGGTCCTCGCAGCCTTGATCTGGTGACGGATTCGATATTCGAGCATTCGCAAGGGCAGCAGCGGATCCCATCTGGTTTGTATTTCGATGAGAACGAGCAACTCCTGGCCATCTTCGGTAGTGACGCTGAGAGGCAAGTCGCTGCGCCGAAGGGATGTCGTCTCCTGCGGTTCATCCTCAATGACAGCGCTTTCTGCCACCGGTATCCCGATCCACCGTTGCAAAATCTCGCGACTGCACAACCGCAACGTTTCTTTGAGGGCGATGTCGTAATTCATGGGAGAGCACGGAGGAACGAGCGCAGAAATGACGCATCTGACGCTATTTTATCACAACGGCGTTGGGCGAGCAATGGCGTTCGATCTTCCGCAATGACGCAATGGCGCCACCGAAGGCTAACGCATTTCGGTGAGAACGGCCATGACGATGACCCGGTGGGTGTTTGTCTGGGCGGGCCAACAGGTGATCAGCGTGAGTTGCGGGAAATCGGTGGGAAGCAGATAACTGGCGTTTTCCTGACGCATTGCCACAGAGGCGCTGGCCTCGGGAAACCGTCGCCAGCCAGTGATGCGATAGACGAATTCACGCCCGATTTCATCCTCCAGGATAATTTCATCGCCCAAACCCAATGGGCTGTCTGGCTCGCCGATGCGACTCACGCCCGAGAACACCCTGCCGCCGATGTTGTGATGTCCCGAGATCACCACATTGCCCGCCTCGCCCGGGAATGCGCTGTCGATGTGACGCCCGGCCGCATCATCGGGCACAGCCCATTCGGTGTGGTCATCCACGACGCGCCATCCCATGGGCTGCACCGCCGCATCCAGTCCGATGGCGGGGATGATGATGCGGACGGGAGAACGTCCGGCGCCCGGCGGCAGCGGCGCGACGGTGGGGATGGGCGCGGGCCCGGCGGCGTCGATGCGCTTCATCCGTGCGGGTGACGGTGCGGTCGCCGGGGTTGCTGTCGCTGCGGCCGGCGTTTGCGGCGCCGGAGATGGTTGAGCGGTTGGCGACGGGATAAAAGCGCTGATAGAAGATGGTGCGGGCGTAACCGTTGGCGTCCAGGTGGGTGCGGGCGTCGATGGAAACGACGTCCCCGTCTCGCTTCTGCAGGCGGTTAATCCCGCCAACAGAATGACCGTGACCGTGATCAGAAAGAAATGACGGCCCGACTGCATGGCCTTAACGCATCAGTGAAAGCGGTTCAGGTGGGGTTTGATGATGTAAAGGACAATAATCATGGGGAGCACGCCGCCCATGAGCAATCCCCAACTGGCAACGCCCGCCAGAGAAAAAGTCAGAAACACAAGCACGGCGATGGCAATCGTGGAGATGACGTAAAGCGTGACGCCCCATTTTTTCCAGAACCACATGGCGACGCCCGCCACGGCGCTGGCCAGCGCGAATGCCCATGTGGCGATGATCAGTCCGATGTGGGCGTCTGGAGCCAGTGAGCCTTTCAGAGAATGAATGCCCGCGGCCAGGATGAGATTGGCGACGATAACCAGAATGATGGCAAAAGTGAGGAGCCCTCCGCGTGGCTGCTCGTAGTGTGAGCGTTTTTTCTCCGACATGAAATCTCCTTGTATTCGAATCAGTTGGTGAGGGGGGCGAATTGCTATTTTAACAACCGATGAGGATTTTTCCTAACCGTCAGGGGATTGTTTGAGTCGATACGAGAATCTTTGTCGAATTTTCTTCACTTTGGGCGCAACAACCAGTTGACAATAGGGCTGGTGCGGGTTGCGTTGGAAATAATGCTGGTGATACTCCTCCGCCGGGAAAAAATCGATCAGGGGCGCGATTTCGGTGACAATGGGATCGGGCCAGATTCCGGCTGCGTGTAGCTCTCGGATGACTTCTTCCGCCACGCGTCGTTGCTCATCGCTGTGATACAGAATGATGGAGCGGTATTGCTCTCCTACGTCGGCTCCCTGACGATTGAGCGTCGTTGGATCGTGGAGGGCGAAGAAAATGTCCAGGATGTCGCGAAAACTGATCGCTTCGCGATCGAAAGTGATTTGCACCACCTCGGCGTGGCCGGTGCGCCCGGTGCACACCTGTTCGTAAGTGGGGTGAGGAGCATGACCGCCCGCGTAACCGGAGACAACCTTTTCGATGCCCGCCACCTGCGCGAAGGCCGCCTCCAGGCACCAGAAACAACCCCCGCCCAGGGTGGCGAGTTCGTGTTGCGTGGATGACATGATTTTTTTCCTTGTTGCGCGTCAAAATGATTATTTCCCTTGTCGATTTTAGCCAGAAATGAGACTTTGGAGTATGATCGATAATGTGTTTCGTTCTGATTATCGTTTCGAACCGCCAATTATCAAAATCTGCGGCTGCTTGTTCTGTGGCGGCGGATTGAACAAAATTTTGCAATGGAGCAATGAAACCTATGGCAAAGGAATACATCGATGGCGCTACGGCCATCGCTCGCGGCGCCCTGGCCGCAGGATGTGATTTTTTCGCCGGATATCCCATCACCCCGGCGACTCCGATTTTGTTGCACATGCTGAACGAATTGCCCAAGGTCGGGGGCGTGGGCATCGAGGCTGAGGATGAGATAAGCGCCATCGGCATGTGCATCGGTGCAGCGATGACGGGCGTTCGCCCCATGACCGCCACCTCTGGCCCGGGCATCTCCCTCTATTCCGAAAACATCGGCCTGGCCATCATGGGTGAGACGCCGTTGGTCATCGTGAATGTGATGCGCATGGGGCCGGCCACCGGCGGCGCCACCACGCCCGCGCAGGGGGATGTGCAGTTCGTGCGTTGGGGAACCAGCGGCGGCTACCCCGTCATCGCCCTGGCGCCCTCTTCGGTGGCCGAATGCTACACCTTGACCATGCGGGCCTTCGATCTGGCCGAGCGTTTCCGCACGCCCGTTTTCATCCTGGTGGATAAAGAGATGAATTACGCCATGGCCACGGTGGACATCGACGAATACGTGGATGCGCCCGTGGGTCAGCGCCCCCTGGTTCCCCAGCATCGGCCCCGGCCCGCGGCGGTGGATGGCGTGCGGGTGAACGCGGTGACCGGGAAACCCGATCCCCGTCTCCGTCCCGAAGAAACTTATCTGCCCTATGACTTCGATCCGGTGGACGCCGTGCAGCCCACCAGTCCTTTCGGCGGGCCGCACATCACCCGATTCACCACCTCCAGCCATGACGAGCACGGCTTTCTCACCAAAGACGCCGACAAAGTGAGACGGCTCAATGATCATCTGCGGCTGAAGATTCTCAATCATCGGCGCGAGATGGCTTTTGGCGTCTCTGACGTGCAAGAGGAGGCCGACGCCCTGTTTATCAGCTATGGCACCACGGCCCGGGCCATGCGCGAGGCGGTGGATCGCAGCCGCGAGGCCGGTCGTCCGGTCAGCGGACTCACGCTGCACACCTTGTGGCCCGTCCCCGAAGCGATGATTCTGGATGCTGTGGCGGGCCACCAGCGCATCATTGTGGCCGAGTTGAATCATGGTCAGTACATTCGCGAAATCGAGCGCCTGGTTTATCGTGACGCCGCCCAACGGCGCATCCTTCCGCCCGAAATCATCGGGCTGGATCGGGCCGATGGCGAACTCATCACCCCTGAACAATTCCTTGAAGTGGTCAACGGCTGAGCGTCGACAAGGAGAGAAAAATGGCTGTAGCGCCGATTCAGATAGAAGAACCTCGAAAAACGTATAAAAACGAACGCCCTTTTCCTTTTTGCCCTGGATGCGGGCATACACTGATTCTCAATCATCTGGACAAAGCCCTGACAAAATTGCAGATCGACCCCACCCAAACGGTCATCGTCAGCGACATCGGCTGCGTGGGGCTCAGCGATCAGTATTTCACCACCAACGCCTTTCATGGCCTGCATGGACGCAGCATCACTTACGCCACCGGCATCAAGCTGGCGAACCCCGATCTCAACGTTATCGTTTTCATCGGCGACGGCGGCACGGGCATTGGCGGCGCGCATCTCATCAACGCCGCCCGCCGCAACGTGGGCCTGACCGTGCTGGTGTTCAACAACTTCAATTTTGGCATGACGGGCGGCGAGCACTCGGTGACCACGCCGCATGGAGCCATCACCGCCACCACTCGCCACGGCAATCCCGAATGGCCGCTGGATATCTGCGCTACGGCGGGCGTCAACGGCGCCGGCTACGTGTATCGCGGCACTTCCTTCGATAAGGATTTGCCGGACCGCATGGCCGAGGCCATCCAGTACGATGGCTTCGCACTGCTGGATATCTGGGAGCTGTGCACCGCTTACTTCGTGCCCAATAATGATTTCGGGCGCAAGGAGATGTTGGGACTGGTGGATACGCTGGGGCTGGAAACGGGCCTGCTGCATCATCGTCAGGTCAGGGATTACGCTCACCGTATGAGAGAACTGGCCGTAGACCTGGCGGGCAAACCGACGCTGCCTCTCAAACCCATCGAAGTGAAATACCCCAACAATGTGGCGGGCAAGTTTCACCTGGTGTTGGCCGGTTCCGCCGGAGCCAAGGTGCGCTCTGCGGCCAAACTGGCGGGCTACGCCGGGGTGATGTCGGGCCTGTGGGTCACTCAGCGTGATGATTATCCCACTACCGTCAAGACGGGCCACAGCATCAGCGAGATCATTTTCAGCCCCGAAGAAATCCGCTACACCGGCGTCAGCCGGCCCGAGGCCCTGGCGCTAATCTCTGAGGATGGTTTGAAGAAGTCGGGGCGGTATCTGGCGAATATGACCGGAGATGATATACTTTTCACCATTCCCCAATTCGCCGATGTCCCCACCAAGGCGCGTAAGATCATCCTGGATCCCAAAGCCGCGGGCGTTCGCATCACCCGCACCAACCTGGCGCTGCTGTTGATGGCTGCGGCCCTGCGGGAACTGAATTTGTTCCCCATTGCTGCGCTGGAAGAAGCCGTGCGTCGCTTCCAGACCCGTTTCGCCGATCAAAATCTCCCCGTTATCGCCGCCAGCGAGCATCTAATTTCCAATTCCTGACATCCAATCCATCATCACCCATCATGCTTCAACAAGCCCAGGCCCTTCTTCCCGAACTTATTCGCATCCGTCGCCATCTGCACCAATGGCCCGAGCTCTCTTTTGAAGAATATGAGACCGGCGCATTTGTGGCCAGGACCTTGCATGATCTGGCCATTCCTCACGACACCGAAGTTGCCCGCACCGGCGTGGTCGGCTATATCGGACAGGGGGAGGGGCCGACCATTGCCTTGCGCGCCGACATGGATGCGCTTCCCATCGATGAGGAGAACGACGTCCCTTACAAGTCCCGGCGTCCCGGGGTGATGCACGCCTGCGGACATGATATGCACACCACCATGTTGTTGGGCGCGGCCATGCTGCTCAAGCAGGTGGCGGATCAACTGCCGGGCCGGGTCAAGCTCATCTTTCAGCCCGCCGAGGAGATCATCGGCGGCGACGGATACAGCGGGGCGAAATTGATGGTCGAGGAGGGGGTGGTGGATGATGTGGACGTCATCATCGGTCAGCACATGGATCCCACGCTGCCGGCGGGAACCATCGGTGTGCGGCCCGGGCCCATGATGGCTGCCGCCGATCGCATCGTCATCGACATCCTGGGCAAGAAAGCGCACGGCGCCTACGCTTATCTGGGCGCCGACGCCATCGTCATGGCCGCCCAGGTGATCATGGCCGCTCAGACCCTGGTCTCCCGTCGCATCCCCGCGGTGCAGGAGGGGGTGGTCACCTTCGGTGAAATCCACGGCGGCGTGCGGGAAAACATCATCAGCGATCGGGTGACGCTGACCGGCACCGTGCGCAGCTTCGATCCCG
>JALSPL010000546.1 GCA_026985975.1 Anaerolineae bacterium
GAACCATGACAGCGCGGGCAGGTCTCATGACGGGTGACCTCGATCTCTTTCTCGGCCCCCATCACCGCCTCTTCGAACTCGATGGTCAGATCATAGCGGATATCTGCGCCGCGTAGCGGCCCCTGGCGGCGGCGGCCGCCGCCCCGACCGCCAAAACCAAAACCGCCGCCGAAAATCTCCTCGAAGATATCGCCGATGTCGGTGAACCCGGCGCCGCCGGCGGGCCCGTAACCACGGCCCGCACCCGCCGCGCCAGAAACGCCCGCATGCCCAAACCGATCATAAGCCGCTCGCTTCTGGCTGTCGCCCAGCACCTCGTAGGCCTCATTGATCTCCTTGATGCGCACGTCTGCATCCGGACCGTCATAGATGTCAGGATGGTATCTTTTCACCAACCTGCGGTAAGATCGTTTGATCTCTTCGGCTGAAGCGGTTCGAGCAACGCCCAGAACCTCGTAATAATCTCGTTTTGCCATAAATTGTTCGTTCTAAAATGCTTTCAGTGTCGATAAAAAGGTCTCGAATGCTAGTTTGGCTGCGTCGACGCGCCGGTCTGACGTTTTCAGATCTGTTGACGTCGACAAACCGTCATTGACGCACCGGCGCACTTAATGAGACGCAGAAACATCGGCCGAGGTTTCATCATTTTCTTCATCCTCATCGCCCCAACCCATAATCCACACACTGAGGCCCGCCAGCGCCACCGTCGCTGCGGCCAGGGCCAGCCACTGGGTGGGGGTGAAGCCCACATGCCGGGCCGAGAAAAAGAGGATAATCAACATTCCTATGGCCAGAATGACGAAGGAGACAAAATTGGGATGATCGTTCCAGAGTTTTTTCATGATGGCTTACTCCTGTCAGTTTTGCGGCGATTCAACATCTCCTGCCAGGCCTCGGTCACCCGCCGTTCCAGCGTGGCCAGATCGCTGTCGTTGACGATGACCACATCGGCCTGCGCGGCTTTCCACGCCTGCGGGGTCTGGGCCTTCATACGACGACGGGCGGCGGTTTCGCTCATGCCGCGAGCATCCATCAGTCGGGCGATTTGCACCTCCTCGGGCGCAGTCACCACCCATATCTCATCACAGATGGATTTGAGCCCGCCCTCAAGCAGCTTGATGGCCTCGATGACTACAACCGGGGCGTTCGCAGCCTCGATCTCGGCTTGCACGGCCTGCTCCACCGCCGGATGCACGATGGCTTCCAGTTTGGCCAACTGCTCGGGGTGGGAAAAGACGATGGCGGCCAGTTGACGGCGGTCAATGCGCCCGTCATCCAACAGGATGCCCGGGCCAAACGCTTCGACCACGGCGTCATACGCTCGCCCGCCCGGCAACATCACGCCATGTGCAACTTTGTCCGCGTCGATGACATGCGCGCCCAGCTTGCGCAACACGTCCAGCGCAGCGCTCTTGCCCACGCCGATGTTGCCGGTGAGGCCGATGATGATAGGGGTGGAGGATGATGTCATGGGATTTTGCAAAATCTTACCACGGAGGCGCAAAACAGGAGTTTGGGGGATTCGATAGAGGTTCGATAGAAATTCGCAGAGATTCAAAATCTCAAAGAATCTCGATGAGTCTCCACGAATCTCGGGCCGCCCGCAGCAGTGGCCGCCGGCAAACATCTACAATCATCATCGTCTCTCGTCCATTGTCGGGCCGCAGACACATTTTCATCGGTGTCGGCGTTGGCTGGACCGCAGTCTGACTATTCTATCACACCAGGGCGGCCCAGGTCTCGATGAGGGCTTCCAGTTCTCGCTCCAGGGCCTGATAATGCTCGCCCAGGCGTTGGACTTCATCCACCCGCTGGGCCAGGCTGGCTTTTTCCAACTGCCGGGTGAGAGCTTCCTGTTCTTTTTCCAGAGCGTGGATGCGATCTTCCAGAGCCTGCGCCTCTTTCTGGCGTTTTTCCGCTTCCTTGCGTTTGCGACGGGCCTCTTTTGACTGCTGACGGTGGCGTCGATTGGCCAGCCGGGTGTCGGTGGGAGCTCGCTTTTCGGTCCTGGCCGCTTCGCGGGCGGCGATGTAGGCGGAGTAGTTGCCCTGCCAGGCCCGCAGCCGCCTGGCCGCCGCATCGATGGCCCACACCTGGGTGGCGATGCTGTCGATGAGATAGCGGTCGTGAGAAACCAGCAGCACCGTGCCGTTGAAATCCCGCAGCATGGCCTCCAGCACCTCCTGGGATTCGATATCCAGATGGTTGGTGGGCTCATCCAGCACCAGAAAATTGATCTCCTGGCGGCTGAGTCGAGCCAGAGCCAGACGGCTGCGCTGACCGCCGCTGAGGGTGGCGATGGGCTTGAAAACATCATCGCCGGTGAAGAGAAAACGGGCCAGAAACGCCCGGGCCTCGCCGATGGTGAGTCTGGGATCAGCCGCCATCAGAGAATCCAGCACCGACATATCGGGCGCAAGCCCCTCTTGCACCTGGGCCAGATAGCCGATACGGACGCTGGCCCCCACCCGCAATCTGCCCGCCAGCGGCGAGAGCTGTCCCAGCAGGGTGCGGATGAAGGTGGTTTTGCCGGAGCCATTGGGGCCTACCAGCCCCACGCGCTCCCCCCGCTTGAGCAGCAGATCATCGGCCCGAAAAAGCAGAAGATCGTCCGGGCCGGAGGGCTCAGGCGCCTCGTACACATAGCCGCCCGAGCGCGGTCGACGCAGCGGCGGCAGGGGATGAGCGCGATAGCCCACTGCCAAATTCTCGGTGGCCAGCACCAATTCGCCGCTGCGGATGCGGCTGACCATCTGCAGACGCATGGTCTGGCGCTGTTTAGGCGGGGTCAGACGTTGACGTTGTAGCAGCCGCTCCAGCCGGGTGCGGCGTCCCTTGGCCTGACGGCTGTTCTGCCCGGCGATGTTGCGCCGGATGTAGTCGGTTTCCCTGGCGATGAGGGCTTGCTGGGCCTCGTACTCTTTCTGCATCTGCTCCAGACGCTGGGTCCGTTGCAGCAGATAGGCGCTGTAATTGCCGCGATAGACCGTCAGCGTTCCCCACATCATCTCCCAGATGCGGGTCATCACCTTGTCCAGAAAATAGCGGTCATGGGAGACCACCACCATCGCGCCCTCCCACTTGAGGAGGATGCTCTCCAGCCACTCGATAGCAGCCAGATCCAGGTGATTGGTGGGCTCATCCAGCAGCAGCAGATCAGGCTTTTGCAACAGGATTTTGGCCAGCAGCGCCCGGGTGCGCTGTCCGCCGCTGAGCTGGGCCAGGGGCTGCTCGAAACTCTCGGGCTTGAAGCCCAGACCGGTCAGGGTTTGCTTGATGCGGGTGGGGTAGTCGTAGCCGCCCCGAGCCTCGAACGCGTGTTGGCGGCGGGCGTATGCCTCCAGCGCCGCCTCCGCGACCGTCAAATCGGAATGTCCCATGCGCGCTTCCAGCTCGGCCAGCTTCTTTTCCTCGGCGATGAGATCGCTGAACACCGCCAGCATATCCTCCCACAAAGTCTTGTCGCCCGGTTCGGGGGGGATCTGGGGCAAATAGCCGATGGTGAGGCCGCGGCGACGATGCACTTTGCCCTCGGCCGGCTCCATCTCGCCCGCAAAAATCCGCAGCAGCGTGGTCTTGCCCTCGCCGTTGGGTCCTACCAGCCCGATGCGGTCGCCCCGGGAGATGACGCAGTTCACCCCCTGAAAAACATCCAGCGGGCCAAAGGACATGGCGAGATTTTGTGCAGTCAGCAAACTCATAACAGTTCATTATACAATCATCTCGCTTCGCGAGGGGAGTTTGGAGATTGATCAAAAGTAGGGTATAGTTACCGTTGCCCATCGGGCATGTTGACGACATCGCAGCCTTCATGACCGCCAAGCAGTTCCTGGCGGTTTTCTTTTGCCAAACATCCATTTCTTACCCCAAAAGGATTGATTTACCCATGAGTGACGAAAAAAACACTGTCCAACAGGACGCTGTCGTTTCTATCGACTACACCCTCACCGACGACCAGGGCAACGTCATCGATTCCTCTGAAGGCGCTGCGCCGCTGGAATACCTTCACGGCCACAACAACCTCATTCCAGGCCTGGAAAGAGAGCTGACCGGCATGAGCGTGGGCGAGGCGAAGCAGGTGACGGTGGCGCCCGAAGACGCCTACGGCTCCCGCCAGGAGGACGCCACCCAGATCATTCCCACCGACGCCTTCCCCCCCGACATGCAGGTCGAGCCGGGCATGGCCCTGGAGATGCGCGACACCACTACCGGCCAGGTTTTCGAGGTGTTCGTCACCGAAATCCGGCCCGAGGGCGTGGTGGTGGATTTCAACCATCCCCTGGCGGGCGTCACCCTCAACTTCGATGTGAAAGTGGTGGATATCCGTCCCGCCACCCCCGACGAGATCGCCCACGGCCACGTGCACAGCAGCGGCCATCACCACCACTAGAATTGCCCCATCGCACAGCAAAGCCCCGCGGTCACGCCTCGGGGCTTTTTTGTTGATCTCGCAGCCGATCCAGCACAAGCTTATCGGCAGGGAAAGCCAATGGTTGGGGAAGATGATGCAGGGAAAACCAGGCGACGCGGTCGAGATCATCACCCGCCCGCATCTCTCCACCGGCGATTTCGCAAAAAAACCATACGCCCACGGTGTGATGGGCCGGGTTGTGAAAGTTGGAATGCACCGCGGCCACTTCGCCCACGCGCACTTCCAGGCCCGTCTCCTCCCGGCATTCGCGGCGGGCGGCCTCGCGGATGTCCTCATCCCATTCCACATGCCCACAGGGGATGCACCAGGCCCCGGCAAAGGAACTTTGAGCAGACCTGCGCCCCAGCAGAATCCTGTCTCCGTCCAAAATCACTGTGGCCACGCCCGCGGTGGGATTGCGGTAATGGATGAAACCGCAGGCCGGGCAAATCATGCGCGTGCGGCCGCCCCGCTTCGCGGGCGTCAGGGGCGTGGCGCAAGTGGGACAGTAGCGATATTGAGAGGCGTTAACGGCGTTTTCCATGCTTTTCATCATCGCATAAACGCTATCCAAATGCAAAACGAGTCTGTTTTCGCAAAAACGGCATTTTGCCCTTGACATTTGCCTGCATTTGTGTAAAAATGACCCTATCATTCAAATTCTTTTGAACGTAAAAATACATATGAAAACCCAACAGGAATCAGACAACGCGACCGATATCTTTATCATTGCCGATTTGGAAACGCTGAAGGCCGTCTCCACGCCCTTCCGGCAAAACCTGATGCGACTGATGGCGGATCGGCCACGAGCGGTCAAGGAGATGGCCCGGGAGCTGAACATGCCTCCCTCCCGTCTCTACTACCATGTCAATCAATTAGAAAAATATGGCGTCATCCGCGTCGTTAGCACCCGGGTGGTGTCGGGGATTATCGAAAAGCGCTATCAGCTTGCGGCGCGGGGATTTCGGGTGGATCGGGCGCTGCTGGCCCCGGGCGGCGAGCAGGCGGACGCGGCTATCGAGACCCTGTTGCGCAGCACTTTCGACGCCGCGGAACATGAAATCCGCCAGGGGCTGGAATCGGGCGCGATCGATATGCGCAAACAGGCGCCGGAGCCCGGCGCCATTTTCATCAGCCATAGCGTGGCCGCTATCAAACCGGAACATTATCGAGCGTTTTTGCAACGTCTTTTCGATTTATACGAGGAATTCGAAGCCATGGAATCGGCGGAGGGCGAGGACGTGCAGTTGACGGGCCTGCTCATCGCGTTCTATCCGACATCTACGCCAGATGCCCCGGAAAGGAAAGCGCCCGAGCCGGACAATTGATCCCGGCGATGGGGGCTGCGCGCCATCCGCTCTGAAATCCAGGCTTTTATCTTCGCCCTTGCATCCCCGGAGGAACGTCATGCGCGAAACTGTCGTTACGCCCGACTCGAAGCCCGGCCTGCGCGATCTGCTACGCAACAATAACTTCCGTTGGTTGTGGCTGGGCCAGATCATCTCCAATTATGGCGATAGTCTGGCCAACCTGGCGCTGCTTATCCTCATCAACCGACTGACCGGCTCCACTGCGGCCATCGCCACCGTGGCCATTCTCATGGCGCTGCCGCAGGTGACCATCGGCATGGTGGCGGGCGTGTTTGTGGATCGCTGGAGCCGAAAGCGGACGATGATCGTCTCGGATGTATTGCGGGGCGCGGTGGTGCTGGGGCTGCTGCTGGTGCGGGGGCCGGAAGATGTATGGCTTTTGTATGCGCTCACTCTGATTCAGGCCACGGTGGGCGTTTTCTTTTCGCCCGCCCGTATGGCGCTGCTGGCCAACATTGTGTCGGGCGAGGAGCTGCTGGCCGCCAATTCCCTCTCTCAGACCAGCCGCATCATCTTCGGGCTGATAGGCACAGCCAGCGCCGGCGTGCTCATCGGCCTGTGGAGCGACTTCGCCATCATCTTCATCATCGACGCCCTCACCTTTTTTGTCTCGGCGTTGTTCACGTGGCGGGTGCTGGCTCCCGGCCAGGCCCGAAAACAGGCCGACGCCACTGTGCGCGCCATCCTCGACGAGT
>JALSPL010000547.1 GCA_026985975.1 Anaerolineae bacterium
GTCTGCGACCCCAGGATATCGGCGCCATTGCCGGCAGCGGGCATGATCGGGTGCGGGTGTATCGTCGTCCCCGCATCGCCATCCTGCCCATCGGCGCCCGTCTGGTTTCGCCCGGCCCCGACGCGGCGCCGGGCCAGATCATCGAATTCAACAGCATGGTGCTGGCGGCCATGGCCGAGACGTGGGGCGCCGAAACCACCGCCCTGCCGCCAGCGGATTGCGATGTGGAAACGTTGGTGCAGCAGGCCTCCGCAGCTCTGGCTGATCACGATCTGGTGGTGATCAACGCCGGCGCCGCGGGCGGAGCCCGCGACTACGCCGAAACCATCATCCGGCGTCTGGGCCAGGTGGATGTGCGGGGCGTGGCTGTGCGCCCGGGCCATTCGGTCATCCTGGGCCACGCCCGCCGCAAGCCCATCGTCGCCATCCCCGGCTTTCCTGTCAGCGCCATGACCGCCTTCGAATTCGTGGTGCGCCCCCTGTTGGCGGATTGGCAGGGGCAGCCGGGCGAAAAGCCGCCCGAATGCCAGGCGCTGGTTCCCGCAGCCATCGACTCTGATGCGGCGGTGGATGATTTCAAGCGCGTGATGGTGGTGCATAGCTATCGCGGGGTGGTGGCCCGGCCTTTGCCTCAGGCGGCGGGCGCCATCATGACCATGGTGCGGGCGGACGGCGTCATCCACATCCCCCGCGGTCAGGCGAGCCTGCAGGCCGGAAGCTATGTGCGGGTGGCGCTCCTGCGCCCTCCCGAAGCCATCGCCAACACCCTGGTGCATATCGGCAGTCACGATCTGGCGCTGGATATTCTGGCCGATCAGTTACGCCGCTCCCACCCGGATCGCAGCCTCAACTCATTGCACACCGGCTCGCTGGCGGGATTACAGGCCCTGGCCCGGGGCGAATCGCATTTTGCGGGCAGTCATCTGCTGGACCCCGCCACCGGTGAATACAACATCGCCGCCGTCAGGGCTCACCTTTCACATTTGCCCGTAGCGATCATGGCCTTTGTGCGGCGCGAGCAAGGCCTGCTGGTGCCGCGAGGCAATCCCAAAAGCCTGCGCCGGCTCTCAGATCTCACCCGATCCGACGTGGTTTTCGTCAACCGTCAGCCTGGCTCTGGCACGCGCCTGCTGCTGGATTATTATCTGGGACGGCTGGATATTGACCCGACAGCCATTCGCGGCTATGATCGTGAGGAGTTCTCTCATCTCACCGTGGCCGCAGCCGTCAAAAACGGCGCCGCAGACGCGGGCCTTGGCATTCTGGCTGCCGCCCGGGCCTTGGATTTGGATTTCATTCCCCTCTTCCAGGAAACCTACCAGCTCATCATCCCTCGCGCCCATCTCGATAGCGCATTGATGGCCCCCATGCTGGCCATCATCCGCTCGGCTGATTTCCGCCAGACCGTGGCGGCCCTGGGCGGTTACGACGTCACGGGCATGGGCGAGATTATCTTCGAGACGCCATAGCGGCTTCTTCGTTCTCAGGAGCGTATCATCATGCCTTATCAATTGATCCGGTGGCAATGGGGCGGCGATGTCAGTGAAGAGGAGCTGCGGGCCGAGATGCGCTCGCAAGGTCTGGCGCCTTTTGTCTGGCGCAACGCGCCGCACGATCACTACTCGCTCCACTCCCGCTCCTACACCCGGGTGATTTACGTCATTCGCGGCTCGGCCACCTTTCATTTTCCCGACACCGACGAAAATGTGACGCTGGAGCCGGGCGACCGCATCGAGATTGCGTCCCGCACCCAACACGCCATCACCGTGGGCGATGAAGGCGTCACCTGTCTCGAATCTGCTGTGCGGCGGTAACTCATGTGTGGACGTTTTGCCCAGGCATCCGAGCCCCAGGCGATTGCCGAGCTGTTTACACTGCCCGTGGACGCCGTACCATCCTATCGGCCTCGTTACAATATTGCGCCCACGCAACCGGCCCTGGTTCTGCGCCGCCATCCTCATGGGGATGGAACCGAGCTCACCTTCCTCACCTGGGGGCTGATCCCTTCCTGGGCCAAAGATCCGGGCATCGGCGGCAGATTGATCAACGCCCGGGCCGAGACGCTGGCCGAGAAACCAGCGTTTCGCGCCGCGTTCCGCCGTCGCCGCTGTCTGGTTCCTGCAGATGGCTTTTATGAATGGCGGAAAGCAGGCAAAAACAAACAGCCCATCTTCATCGCCCGTCAGGATCGTAAGCCCATGGCTCTGGCCGGGTTATGGGAGCATTGGCAAAGCCCCGATGGCAGCGTCATCGAGAGCTTTAGCTTGATCACCACCGCTCCCAACGACCTGGTGCGTCCCATTCATGATCGCATGCCCGCCATCCTGCCCGAAGACGCTTTCGATCTGTGGCTGGCCCCTGACGCTGATCTGCAAGCGCTACAGGCGCTGTTACTGTCGCCCTATCCGGCGTCATTGCTGGAAGCGTGGCCCGTGAGTCAGCGGGTGAACAGTCCTGTTCACGACGACGCCAGCCTCATCGAACCGTTGCCCATGCTATTCTCTCCTGACGATTTCTGAGTCTCATTCAACGTGCATCTTCGCCATCTCTCCCTCACCAATTTTCGCAATTACATCCGTTTGGAACTGGATCTGCCGTTGGGGCTAACCATCGTCCAGGGACAAAACGCACAGGGCAAGAGCAATCTGCTGGAGGCCATCGTCTATCTGGCCACCAGCAAATCGCTGCGCGCCGGCAGTGAAGCTGAGCTGGTAAGCTGGCAGGTGCGGGACGAGCCCTATCCCTTTGCCCGACTGGCCGCCGAGATCCAGCGGGGCGAACGCGTCGAGCGTATCGACATCACCCTGCTGCCCAACAAGGGCAATGGTCGTTTTCGCAAGCAGGTGCGCATCAATGGGGTGAACAAGCGGGCCATGGACCTGGTGGGAATGATGCGCACGGTGATCTTTCGGCCCGAAGATGTAGACCTGGTGTCGGGCTCGCCGGGCCAGCGGCGCCGTTATCTGGATATCGCCCTTTGTCAGATGGAGCCGGACTATTGCCGGGCCTTGAGCCATTATCAGAAGGTGTTGGCCCAGCGTAACGCATTGCTACGCAATCTGGCTGAACGAAGCGCGGGCAATGTCGGAGAACAGTTGCGTTTTTGGGATGAAAAGTTGGTGGAGTCGGGCGGCCTGGTGGTGGCCCGCCGTCAATGGCTGATTCATGAATTGGAAAAAGAGGCGGCGCTGGTGCATCTCGATCTCAGCGGCGGCGTCGAGCGGCTGCATCTGCGCTATCTGCCCAGTTTTGATCCCGGCCATCAGCCCGCCGGCGCCCATGCTGCTTATCCCGGCGCTCAGGCGCTGCGTGAACGGGGCGTTTCCTATCCCGATCTGACAGCAGATCAGGCCCGGGCCTCCCTTCTGGCCCATCTTTACGCCGGGCGCAGTCGCGATCTGGCCGCGGGCATGACGCTGGTGGGGCCGCATCGGGATGATCTGGGCTTTTATCTGGGCGAACGGAACCTGCGGGCTTACGGTTCCCGCGGCCAACAGCGCACCGCGGCCCTGGCCAGCAAACTGGCCGAAGTCGCCATCATGGCGCGCATCAGCGGCGAAGCGCCCATTCTGCTGCTGGATGACGTCATGTCGGAGCTGGACGCGACGCGGCGGGCCATGCTGCTTCAGGTCATCCCCACCGTGAAACAGGCCATCGTCACCACCACCGATTGGCAGTATTTCTCCGCCGATTTACTGGCCGACGCTCATCGCCTTCAGGTGCATGAGGGGCGTCTCCAGATTTGCGGTCCGGGCGTCGAGGATGACGTGTCGGGGTTCTAACAAATTGCTAATGTTGCTCTGATGCGAAGCTAACGCGAATGGGAGATATTGTAGATGCTGAACGTCACCTTTCTCATCATCTCGCAATTCCCTGAACAGGAGGTGGAACGATGACCCTGGTTCGTCGCTGGGATCCCTTCCGCGAAATGGCTGAACTGCGCGCCACCATGGATCGTTTGCTGAATGAAACCCGCAATCTTCCTTTGGCTTCTGACGATACGGTTCGCATGTTGCCGCTGGATGTCAGTGAGACGGAAGAGGCCTTTATCGTCAAAGCTTCTCTTCCCGGCGTGAATCCCGATGATATCGACATCAGCCTGACCGACAACGTGCTGACCATCAAGGCTGAGATTAAAGCTGATGAAGAGATCGAGAACGCCAAATATCATATTCGCGAACGCCGCTATGGCGTTTACAACCGGGCTATTACGCTGCCTGCCGCCGTGGATGCGGACAAAGTGGAAGCGGTCTATGAAAATGGCGTGCTGACGCTGAATATCCCCAAAGCGGAAGAGCTGAAGCCCCACAAGATCGAGGTGCATACGCACAAAATGATTGCGGGCGAATCCAGCAAGGTCGATTGAATTCGACTCTGTCGCACCGAAGGGGCGGAGCATTTGCCTGGCAAACTCCGCCCTTTCTTTTTGGACGGAAAACGTGTACGATGCTCCCACCGATGATTATGGACTCCGCCCATCTTGATTCTGACGCTCGCTATTGTTTGAGGGCCCTGGCGGCTGATGCGCTCAGCATCCTGCGGCTGGCGGCGGCGCTGGCCATTCTCTGGCTGGGGTGGTCAGCCGGGCGCCAGGCATTGCCCACGGTCATCATGCTGGCGACGCTGGGCTGGATCGGCGATGGTCTCGACGGCCCTCTGGCCCGGCGCAGCCCCTGCCGCACCCGCCTCGGCGCTTTCGATTATCCGCTGGATGTGGGCCTCACCTGGGCCGAGTTCATCTATGCAGCGCTGGCAGGTTTCATTCCGGCGCTTTTTGTGGCAGGCTATACGACGGCCGCTCTCATCGTCACCCGCCACTTCCGGCGTAAAGCCGTGCTGGTGCTCTTTATGCGCGGCGTCGACGCTATCGTTTTTTACATTGCACTGCATTATGCGCCGATATACCTTCTTCCGCTGTTGTCATGGCTGCTCATCCTGGGCGTTGTGCATCGGGAGCGCGTCCGCCATGACGTTCCCCGCTGGATCAATGAACTTCTTCGTCTTTTTCATCTGAAATGAGAGGCGCCTGGCGGCTGACAGAAATTATCTACAGAGTCTTGTTGAACAGAAAGGAGGCTTTTCATGCCCTTCGACACACCCATTCACACCAATCAACATAGCATCGATCGCGTCATCAATGCCGGATTGCCGGTGCTTCTGGTGTTCTGGAAAGATCGTTGCACGCCCTGTGATCAACTCAATCCAACCCTGGAGCGATTGGCCCGGGATTATGCGGGCAAGCTGCTTGTGGCCAAGGTGGATGCAGACAGCGAAAAGGCGTTGCTCGGGCGTTTCAATGTCACAGCCTTGCCTGGCCTTGTCTTCATCAAGGATGGACGATCGCTGGCGGTCGGCGCCGGAGCCGTCGCCGAAGGCGATCTGCGGCGTTGGGCCGATTATCTGACCCGCGGCGGCGTTCGTCCGCCCATCCCCTCGGGCCCGAGCATTTCTCTACAACCCGCCCGGCCCGCGTCGCCGCGGCCTGCGTCCCGCAATGGCGGCTCGCGGCCTGCGGGGGCTGCCGCAGCGCCCCGCGCCTCCGCCCATCCCGTGCATCTCACTGACGCCACATTCGATCAAGTGGTGTTACGCGCCCAGACGCCCGTGCTGGTGGATTTTTGGGCGCAGTGGTGCGGCCCCTGCCACATGATCGCTCCTGCGGTCGAGGCGTTGGCCAGCGAATTCGCGGGCAAGTTGCTGGTGGGCAAGCTGAACGTGGATGAGAATCCGCGCGTCGCCGCCCGCTATGGCATCATGAGCATCCCTTCGCTGCTGGTGTTCAAAAACGGGCGGGTGGTGGATCAGATCGTGGGCGCGTTGCCGGCGCCGGCCTTGCGTCAGCGAGTGATGCAACATTTACGATAGCCTCGCCCACAGAACGCAAAAAGAAGTCGTCGCAAAATCAGCCAAAAGATCAGCGACGACTTCTTTTTGCCGAAAACGAGGATATGGCTCAGGCTTTGTATTGCTCTCGGCTTTCGAATAGGTGTAGTTGTGCGGGGGCCGATATTCGGATATTGCTTTGAGAATGCAGTATTTCTTGGTAAATTTCAGACGCAGTTCTCCAATTTTCTCGCGACAAAAATCTGAAAGATGACGCCGCAAGATATTTTCTTTCTTTTTCAAACGCCAGCCATTTTCTGCCCAAACGCTCAGCCACCGCCCCGGTTGTATTGGAGCCGGCAAAAATATCCAAGACGACATCATTTTTTTCTGTCAAAAATTTGATGAAAAACTCGGGAAGCTTTTCTGGAAATCGGGCGGGATGTCCTTTGACTCCAGCCGATTTGCATAATCTCAGGTATTGCGAATTGCTTTCGGTATTGGGGATTTGTAGTAAATTTGATGGAATGGCTCCGCCATTATCCGTCGCAAATTTTTCGCTGATTTGGTGACCCGATGGTCTTTCTTTTGGAGAATAATAGCGAGAACTGTTCTCCAATAATTTTTTCATCCTTTCCGAATAGGGAACGA
>JALSPL010000548.1 GCA_026985975.1 Anaerolineae bacterium
CAGGATGAAGCATTGCGGCGGCGGGTGGCCCGGGCGGGCATGACCTTCGCCCGCTCCGAATTCAGCGCCCGCCGCATGACTGATTTGATCGAGGATTTGATGCTGGGAGAGGGGTGATTCGTGACTGTCGTTTTCAAAGCGCCTGTCTCTTGACAAAGCAAAGTAAGTCCAGTATACTTAGTGTAACTTCAACACTTATCGGCAAGCCAATCCTTTTGAAGAGGCAATTATGCTGGACAATTTCGATCTCGTCGCCATTGTCATCATCCTGATTCTGCTGGCATTCATCATGGGCATGATCACGGGCGTGTCGCTGGCCCGGCCCAAAACGAAAGGGTAGACGTAAGCTGGCTCGCAACAGCAGAGAGGAACGGGGATTCGCCCCCATTCTCGTAACGCCTCCATAAATCTCGACTTGTTTGCCAGATAAAAACGTTTCATATACAATGGTCTCACCTTGAAAAGCCCCGCAATGGAGGATGAGAAATAATGATGAATCGCATTATTGCTGATCCCAAAATACTCGGTGGGAAACCAATCATTCGGGGCACGCGTCTGTCTGTCGAATTCATTCTTGGCTCCCATGAAAAAAGGTCGAGATCAGCAGCAACGATAGAGAAGACAGCGAAAATGGTGTGGTTTCATCCACCTTTCCTTGGCGAAACCATGATATTTTCCTTTGCGCCTTGGCAGCTTTGCGTGAGATCAAGCTTTTTTCAGTCGATCCATTCTTGACTTGTTGGCCTCGGGAATGACTGAAGAAGAAATCCTGGATGATTATCCTCATATCAGCAAAGAGGACATTCACGCCTGCCTCAGATATGCTGTTTGAAGCATGAGTTTTTCTCCGCACGCCCGCCGCTTTTTCGCCCCCATCAGCCAATGGGGGCTTTTGGCGCTGGCGATGGTGGCGTTGGCCGCGCTGCTGGCGCTGCCGCCGCTGAAGTTGAGTCTGCTGGCGCTGGCGGCGCTGGCGTTCGGGTTGGCACTGCTGCTGCGGCCCGCGCTGGGCCTCTACGCGCTGGCGCTGGTGATTCCCTTCAGCGCGGTGGCCCGCGTTCCCCTGGGCCCGGCCAGCATCGGGCCCGCCGATTTGCTGGCGGCGGCTACGTTTTTCGCCTGGTTTCTGCGGAAGGCGGCTTTTCGCCCCCAACGCCGTCCGGCGCCGCTGCTGTGGTTGCTCCTGCCCTTCGCCATCGTGCTGCTGTACTCCACCCTGGCGGCCCGCAGCCTGGTGCAGGCCCTGCCCGAGCTGGTCAAATGGGCCGAAGTGCTGGTCATCTACTGGCTGGGCGCACAGTTGCTGACGCCCAAACATCGGCTGCCCCTGGCGCTGACCCTGCTGGCCGCGGGCAGTATCGAAGCGCTCATCGGCATCCGGCAGTTCCTGTTTCGCATCGGGCCGGATGCGTATTTGCTGGGGCGCTTTTTGCGGGCTTACGGCACCTTCGGCCAGCCCAATCCCTATGCGGGCTATCTGGGGCTGACGCTGCCGCTGGGGCTGAGTCTGAGTTTGTGGGCGCTTGCCTCGGCGTTCAGCCATCAGTTTTCAGACCTCAGTTTTCAGTGGATGAGAAACCGGCGGTGGGCGAGAATAGCGCTGCTGCTGCTCATTACTAGCATGACCGGGCTCATCGGGCTGGGCCTGCTGGTGAGCTGGTCGCGGGGGGCGTGGCTGGGCGCGGCCGCCTCCACCGCCACGGTGCTGGCCCTGAGCTCCATCTGGGGATTGGGCATCCTGCTGGCCCTGGCCGTCCTGTTCATCATCTCCTGGCCTGCTCTGCCCGCCAGCTTCACCGGACGCATCGGTGATGTGATGGGTTATTTTGGCGTATGGAACGCTCGCGGCGTCCCCGTCAACGATGAAAATTTCGCCGTGCTGGAGCGGGTGGCGCACTGGCAGGCTGCCTGGGAGATGTTCGCCGATCATTTCTGGCTGGGCGTGGGTGTGGGCAATTGGGACGTCGTTTATCCCGATTACGCCATCGGCATCTGGGAGGCGTCGCTGGGGCACGCGCATAATGTGCTGTTTCACTACGCGGCGGTGGCCGGTATTTTCGGCGCTGTCAGCTATCTGTGGTTGTGGCTGGGCAGTTTGTGGCGGGCGTTTCGGGCCGGGATCAGAACCAAAGGGGTGGAGCGAGCGATCGCGGTGGGGATCACCGGAATGCTGATCCACCTGAGCATTCATAATCAATTCGATAACCTGTGGGTGCAGGGGATGCCGCTGCTCATCGCTCTGGCGCTGGCCCTCCTCCCCCTGGCAAATCCCTCTGGCATCAGCGGCTCTTCCGACGTTGAAGCTATAAATCGATAACGCTTCCCAGGCCCGCGGATTCCGCCCGGACCAGGGCCCGCGCTGCGGCCGCCGCATCCTGCACCGCCAGCCCCACGCTCTTGAACACCGTGATTTCTGCATCCGACGCCCGGCCCGGGACCTCGCCCAGCAGCAATTGCCCTAGCGTGCCCGCCAGATCGTCGGCGGAATAAAGATTGGCGCGAATGGGCTTGATGATGTCGCCCGCTTCGTGCACTGCGGCCATCACGTCATCCACAAACACCCGGGCGCGGAGGATGGTGGCGGCCGGGGCTTCCTGCATGTCTCGGGTGTAGGCTCCCACCAGATTGATGTGCGCGCCCGGCGCCACATCGGCATCCAGAAACACGGGCGTGGCGCTGTCGGTGACCGCGGTGATGATGTCGGCTCCCTGCACGGCCTCGCGCACGCCCGTGGCCCGGGCGTCGACGCCCTCGGCGCGCAATCGCTGCGCCAGCCGTCCGGCGCTTTCGCCGCTTTTGCTGCTGATGCGCACCTCCGCGATCTCCCGCACAGCCAGCACGGCCCGCGCCTGATCATACGCCTGGCCGCCGGCGCCGATGAGGGCGAAGATGCGGCTCTGGGGCCGGGCCAGCAGCTCGGTGGCCAGACCGCTGGCCGCACCGGTGCGGATGGCGGTCAGCGCAGCGCCTTCCAGCAGCGCCCGCGGTGCGCCCGTCTCCGCATCCAGCACGATGACCAGCCCGTTGATGACAGGCAGGCCGCGGGCGGGGTTGCCGGGGAAGACCGAGACGATTTTCTGGGCCAGGGCCCGGCTCTCGGGCAGATAAGCGGGCATGAACAGGCTGGTTCCGGCGTCGGTGCGAATGACCAGCCTTTGCGGCGATTGCGCCTCGCCGCGGGCCAGACTGGCAAAGGCCTCGCGCATGGCGGCGATGGCCTCGGGCATGGGCAGGGCTTGACGAACGTCTTGGGCGTTGAGGATGCGTAGTTTCATGGGATTATGATTTCCAGTCATTGAGCCAGCGCGTCCGCCCAGCCAGAGGGGCAATGGCCAACGACTGGCGTGGGGTGGAAGCCCTTGTTAGCACGTCCTTATTGCAAACAGATTACCTTGCTTATTAGCTGAACCTTTGAGCTAATGGGAAATAGATAATACCTTCCTGGGCTGCCTTTTGAATCTTTAACTCCAAAGCATCTACTAACGAGATTTGGCCTTCGAGAATCAGAATCAAATCTTGCCCATCCATCAAAACGATATTTGAACTTTTACCACGTGTGAACTCGTAAATCACTTCCGGCCTAAATCCCGCTATAGAAACAAAAAGCCCTCGTGTGCTTTCGAGTTTCTTCTCAATTTTTCGCTTCAGCGCTGCCAAATCTAGTTCAGTTGGTGGTTTGGCACGCCATTTTGCTTCTACCAAATAATCAAAACCCTTGTATCGAAAATGCCCATCAATTTGCTCATTTTTAACTCGATACGGACGACGATAGGTAATCTCGTGAGCCTCAAATAGTTGAGCAAGAAGTTCTTCCAAATCATATCCGCGTCTTTGAATCTCTTCTTTACTTTTCGCCATTGACATAGCCACGAAATCATCTCTCAATTGTTGCATTTTCTGAGCACGTGCTGCAAGGGCTACTTGCTTTCGTCGGGCTTCACTGACTCGAGCTTTTACGGCATCTTTTTCTTCTTCAATCATTAACTTTTGCTCAACAGCCAAGTTCTTGAGCCATCTCAAGGCGTCAAGAGCAGCGTCTTTGTCAGTCACAGTATCGTCGGGGATTTTTCTCAGTTTGCAGAGAGCCGTTACAATGCGACGTTGGATAAGAACTCCTTCTTCTCCCATTGTATCAAGGTCTGAAAGAATATGCCGAACGATTTTATACTTCGATTCATCAGCATACCTGTCATACATTTCTGACTGTACGCCACAAGAGAGCATGAAGTCACGAAATGGGTCTTTTAGCCAGAAGATTTTGCCGCAAACTGACACAACGGCTTCCCTTAACTCAAAACTCAACTTTGGTTTCATTTTTCATTATCCAGTATTCGGTATTTATCGCTATCCTATTACGCAGGTGTACTAACGACTGGCGTCAGCGGGCAGGTTGTCCGCCCTCCTGCCCGAGGCCCGGGCCAGCTTCCATGCCCGGCCAGACGATCTAGGACAACGGGCGTTTAGTCATCAGCATTTTATCACGCCCGAGCCGCGGGCGCAACGGGCGCAAGCATCTTCCCCCGCAGGCGGGGGACCGAGGGGGGCCACCTCGCCCGCTCGCTCATCATGCCCGCGGGCCCAACGAGCATTGAAACGCCTCGCTTCAGCTCTTGCACTGATCGTTGTATGGGGGCGAATCAGTAGCGATATGATTCGGATTTCAGTATCTTGCTTGCCCAGTTCTTTTTTATCCAGTCAAATAGACTCTCTTGCCATTGGATGAACCCATCTGGCTGTTTTCGACAATTTTCAAATAATTTTTGCAGATTTCTATTTTCGTGCTTCCATCTTTGTTCAAAATTATCCCATACCACCCATATCCCATTCAGCCAGTTGCAGAACTCAGCCGTGATCATAAAATAGCCTCGCTTTGGGGTCGGTACGGATACCTCCACTACCGGAGAAAGTAGTGTGTTTATACGCCCATTTTTGAAAATTTCTTCTGTTATCGGTCGATGCTGAAAAAATGCGAAACTCTCCAAATTTCCGTGCTTTTTCAAGTGCGAGGACTTTGATCTATCGGCATATCTATGATTCCGATACAATTCCCAGCAAAGAGGATTAGCAATTCTTGTATTCCATAGCAGGAAGGTGTCAGTATGATGTGATTGTTTTAACATTGGCAAGTCATCTGGAGCCAAGTAGATTGGCCCTTCAAAAGTCGCATGTGTAGAAATCATCCGTATATTGCGATTTTTGCATACAAATTTGAGAAAAGCTAGTTCGTCGTCTAGGGATGTTTCCACACTTATGCATTCCAGCGTATCCATGATAATTACTCTTTCCAAGTAAGTGACTTCTAACGGTCGGTTTCAGCCTTTGCGGCGATTGCGCCTCGCCGCGGGCCAGACTGGCAAAGGCCTCGCGCATGGCGGCGATGGCCTCGGGCATGGGCAGGGCTTGACGAACGTCTTGGGCGTTGAGGATGCGTAGTTCCATGGCGTTTTTCAGTTTTTAGTGGATTGTGAATTATCTTTATGTTTCATGTCTTCATGTATCATTCTAGCATCAATTTGGCGGAAAGCGTAGCTTTGGGACAAAATAGATGGCATGACTTCAGATCAATCGCAGCATGACATCTTCATGGCCCGCGCCCTGGATCTGGCCCGGGCGCATCTGGGCGAGACCAGTCCCAATCCCACCGTGGGCGCGGTGCTGGTGCGGGAGGGGCGCATCATCGCCGAGGGTTATCATCGCGCCGCGGGCCAGCCCCACGCCGAGATCGAGGCCCTGCGCCGGGCGGGGGACGCGGCTCGCGGGGCCACGCTCTACGTCAATCTGGAGCCGTGCAATCATCATGGCCGCACGCCGCCCTGCTCCGAGGCCATCATCGCCGCGGGCGTGGCCCGGGTCTTCTACGCCACGCCCGATCCCAATCCGGTGGCCGGGGGCGGGGCCGGGCGCATGGCCGCGGCCGGCGTCGAGGTGCATCTCGGGCCGGGCCAGGATGCCGCCCGGGACCTGAATCGCTTCTTCTTCCACTATGTTCGCGTAGCCAAACCCTATGTCATCGCCAAATTCGCAGCCAGTCTGGATGGCAAAATCGCCACCCGCAGCGGCGACAGTCAATGGATCACCGGGCCCGAAGCTCGCCAGCGCGGGCATGAGCTGCGCCGTCAGGTGGACGCCATCCTGGCGGGTGCGGGCACGGTCATCGCAGATGATCCGCAACTGACCGCCCGATTCCCGGATGGCGGCCTGGCTTCCCATCAACCCCTGCGCATCGTGCTGGATTCCCGCGGCCGCGCGCCCCTGGACGCCCGCGTCTTTTCGCCCGATCTGCCGGGCCGCACCCTGGTGGCGACCACCGCAGCCATGCCCGAGGCGCATCGTCGGGCGTTGGCCGCCCGCGACGTCGAGGCCGTGGTTCTGCCCGCCGATGAAACGGGCCGCGTGGCGATCCCGGCCCTGTTGCAGCATTTGGGCCAGCGGCAGGTGGTCAGCCTGATGGTGGAGGGCGGCGGTC
>JALSPL010000549.1 GCA_026985975.1 Anaerolineae bacterium
GCGGGGCTTCAGCAGCGCCCGCCGCAGCTCATACGCGGTCAGCAGCACAGCTTGGGCCAGATTCAGCGATGTGTAATCGCTATTGGTCGGGATGTAGAGCTGGTAATGGCTGCGATAGACGATCTCGTTGGGCAGTCCCCAATCCTCTCGCCCAAACAAAATAGCGGGCGAACCCAGCCTGGCATGTTCGAGGATGATGGGGGCCAGCTCGTCGGGCGGCATGATCTCCGGGCCCAGCTCCCGCTGGCGATTGCTGGCCGCCACCACCAGATTCACATCGGCCAGGGCCTCGGCCAGATCGTCATAAAATTCGATGGTTTCCTGAAACGCCTCGCTGCGATGGGCGGCGGCGCTGACGATGGCGGGGTCGTAGTGGTGGGGATTGACGATGCGCAGCCGGGAGAGCCCCATGTTCATCAGCGCCCGCACCACCATGCCGATGTTGCCCGATTGCAGCGGCTCAACCAGCACGATGATGATATTATTGAGTAAATCAGCGTTGGAAGACATGAGCAATCAGCGAGGGAGAGGCTGGATATCGGACAAGGGCAACTTTAACCGATCTCCGGCCAGAGGAGCAAAAATCGGACCGGTGAAGCGCTCTCCCGCTTCCCGACGCCAGATGTCGGGATCGCCGGGCATGCGATGCACCAGAGCCAGGGCATTGACCCCGGCCTCCGCTGCGATCCCGCCAGCTTCTCGGGCGGTGGTATGCACGCCCCAGCTCGATTGCCCCAGGGTCTCGGCCGCGGTGGCTTCGTGAATCAGCAAATCAGCGCCCCGGGCCAGCCCGGCCACGGCTTCGGTGGGCGTCGTGTCGCCCGAATAGACGATGCTGAAGCCGGGCGCGGCGTCGGTGGCGGCGAAGTCGAATCGGGTCGCAAACGCGGGCAGTTCGGACACATGCTGCGTCTGCACCTGGGTGATGCTGATGTCATCGGCCGCGGGCACGGGCTCGGTCTTGCCTTCCTCCAGCAGCAAAAAGGCGAAATCATCCGCCACTTTCAGCAGATAGCGAGGATAGACCGCCTCCACCAGCTCCAGCCAGGCGTCGATGGTGGGGCGGGCGGCCATCAGATAGCGCAGCCGGGGATAGAACATGAACATGGGGCTGCCCAGGATGTGATCGCCATGGTGATGGCTGAAGTAGATGTGGGTGATCTGCTCGGGCGAGACGCCGACGCGGTCAAGCTGCATCATCACAGCGGGCCCGGCGTCCAGCAAAATGCGGTGCGGGCCATGTTTGATGAGCATGGCGGTGTGTTCGCCGGGGCGCTCGGGCGTGATGGCGCCGGTTCCAAGGAAAATGAGTTCGGTCATGGTGGATGAGGGGAATAAAAAATGGACGAAGAGATGAGAAATCAACTCCGTCCATTTTCCTCTATTTTTGCCGGTTTGTCTAAACGACTAGAGCTCGTCCAGCAGGCCCGTGCGGCGATTGAATTCCTCAATCAGGGCGTCGATCTCGTCGGTGTGACCGTGGATGCTGCTCCAGTAGTCGGGATCATACCACTGCGCCTGAATTTCCTCGTAGGTCTTGCCTTGCTGCTCCACCCAGGTGAAGTACTTGAGGTTGTGGATGCGCTTGCGATCTTCGTAGGTCAGTTCCTGGAGATGATCGGTGTTTGCGCCCAGCAGATAGCGATGGAAACGGGCGGCCGCGTCCAGGGGCGTGAATTCGCCTTCTTTCTCACGATATTCGTCGATGCGGCTTTCGTACATCTCCATGGAATCGGTGGCCACAGTCATGATGATGTCGTGCTCGCCCAGCTCGTAGTATTTGGCCATCTTGATGGCGGCCAGCATGTTGGCGATGCTGGAGATGCCCAGCAGGGGCAGTTTCTCCACGAAGTCCGCGGGCACGCCCTGATCGATCAGGTATTGCTGTCCCACAGGCTCGTTGAACAGACGCATGAGGCCGATGGTGGCGTTGTCGTCGATGGCGACCACCATGTCGGTGTTCTTGACATTGTGAATCCAGGGCACATGCTTGTCGCCGATGCCTTCGATGCGATGGGCGCCGAAGCCGTTTTGCAGCAGCGTGGGGCATTGCAGGGCCTCGGAGGCCGCGATCTTGCTGGTGGGGAACTGGTCTTTCATGTAGTCGCCCGAGGCCAGGGTGCCACCCGAACCGGTGTTCAGGGCCACGCCGCGATAGGCGTCATCCGGGCCCATGATCTCTTCCAGCACTTCTTTCATGGCCGGGCCGGTGACTTCGTAGTGCCACAGGTAGTTGCCGAATTCCTCGAACTGGTTGAAGATGACCACATCTTCGCCCGATTCGCGCAGCTCCCAACATTTGTCGAAGATCTCCTTGACGTTGCTCTCGGAGCCGGGCGTGGCGATGACTTCGCCCGCCACCTTGGCCAGCCAATCGAAACGCTCCTTGCTCATCTCCTCCGGCAGGATGGCGATGGACTGGCAGGCCAGCAGGTTGGAGTCATAGGCGCCGCCGCGGCAGTAGTTGCCGGTGGAGGGCCAGACGGCCTTCTGCGTGGTGGGATCGAATTGGCCCGTGACCAGGCGCGGCACCAGACAGCCGAAGGCCGCGCCAACCTTGTGGGCGCCGGTGGGGAACCATTTGCCCACCAGGGTGACGATGCGGGCGTCGACGCCGGTCAGCTCTTTGGGAAACTCGATGTAGTTGACGCCATCGAAGCCGCCGCCGCTGGCCTTGGGCTCATTTTTCCAGGTGATGCGGAAGAGATTCAGGGGGTTCAGGTCCCACAGGCCTACATCAGCGAGCTTCTCCTTGATTTTGTCGGGGATCAGCTCGGGATGTTTTTGCTGCTTGAAAGTGGGGATGATGATATTGCGCTCTCGGGCCCGCTCGATGGCGTGCTCCAGCGCTTCTTCGTCGTGAATGGTGAGGTCGATCAGATTAAATTTTGACATGGTAGTTCCTTGGTGAATGATTATTTTTTGAATAGATCTGAATGGCTGCCGGTACGCACCAAGATGAGGTCGTTGGGCTCTTCGTATGCGTAGATCAATAGCCAATCGGGTTCGATGTGGCATTCTCGCGTGCCGCGATACACGCCAACCAGGGGATGATCATGATGGCTTCTCGGTAGAATTCCATCGTGCGCCAGGGTATCGATAACTGCTTTCAACTTGCTGACGTCTTTGTTGCGACGGCTGATGCGTTTGAAGTCGCGTTTGAATTGACTGGTATGTCGAATGACGCGCATCATTTCTCCAGGGCATCGAACAACTCATTGACGTTTTCGTAGGCAGGCAATTTTTCTGGATGTCTGGCTTCGGCAAGGGCTGCCAGGGTTTCTCTGTTGGGTGCACGCAGCTCAAAGGGAATCGCACGTCGGTAAACGATCTGCCGCAGATAGAGGGTCATGGCCTGAGACATGGTCAGCCCCACCTGCGAAAGGACTTCCTCGACTTCCTGCTTCAGTTCCGGTTCGACGCGGGCGGTGATTACGGCTGTCTTGGGCATTTCGGGCCTCCTGATGAATGATGGTTGTATAGCAATTGTATAACAGATTGCCACACAATGTCAATCACCCAGCGCCCGTTTCACATCCTCCAGCGAGGGTTTGACAAAGTAGGGCTCGGTGCCCGCCATTTCCACGCTCTTCATGGCGCTGGCCACATCCTTGAGCCCGTTGCCGGTGTTGATGACGACGATGCGATCGTCGGGCGAGACCAGGCCCAACTGCACGGCTTTCTCCAGCCCGGCGTACGCGGCTGCGCCCGCGGGCTCGCCGAAGACGCCGCTGCCCCGGGCCTGGGTCACGATGGCGGCCAGGATTTCCTCGTCGCTGACGGTGACGTAAGCGCCCCGGGTCTCGACCACCGCGGCCATGGCCTTGATGCGGTCGCGGGGCAGGCCGGCGCTGATGCTATCGGCCACGGTGTCGGCCTGGATGGGAGGCTTGGTCAGCACGTCCTCGCCTTTCTCCCAGGCTTCGGCCATGTAGTTGCTGCCCTCGGCCTGCACGCCGATGATGCGGGGCATTTTGTCGATCCAGCCCAGGGCCAGCAGATCCTTCAGGCCCTTGTGCACGCCGCCGATGATGCAGCCGTCGCCGACGCTGACGAAGATGACGTCGGGCGCATCCCAGCCGAGCTGCTCGCAGATCTCGTAACTGACAGTCTTCTTGCCCTCAGACATGTAGGGGTTGAAGCCGGTGTTGCGGTTGTACCAGCCGTAGGCGTCGGCCGCCTCCAGACAGAGCTCGAAGGCGTCGTCGTAAGTGCCGTCCACCAGCATCACCGTGGAGCCGAAGGTGAGAAGCTGGGCGATCTTGGCGGGCGGGGCGCTCTTGGGCACGAAGATGACGTTGGGCTGTTCGACGCTGGCGCAGAGACCGCTGAGCGCGGCCGCGGCGTTGCCCGTGCTGGCCGTGGTGATGATCTCGGCTCCTTTCTCCTGGGCCTTGACCACGGCGATGGCGCTGGCCCGATCCTTGAAAGAGGCGGTCGGCTCCCGACCATCATCTTTCACCCACACATGCTTCAGGCCCAGGCCCGCGGCCAGACGGGGCGCATCATACAGGGGCGTGCAGCCCACGGTCAGCGGCGGCACAGGCGAATCGGGCTCCACCGGCAGCAGCGGCTTATAGCGCCAGATGGTGTGATCCTTGTTCTCGGCCAGCGACTCGCGGCTGACGTTCTGGCTGATGACGTCGTAATCGTACACGACATCCAGAATGCCCTCTGTGCCGTGATCCGGGCAGACATAGTCCACCTCATCCGGCTGATAAGTCTTGCCGCAGATAACGCATTTCAGGTGTTTGATGTGATTCATAAGGTGATTGGGTGAGTGAGTGGGGGGGTGGGGAAACGAGGGATGGGGAAATGGGGAAACGAGGGATGGGGAAACGAGGAAACGAGGGATGAGGAAATGAGGAAATGGGGAAATGGGGAAATGGGGAAGTGAGGAATGAGGAAATAGTCTCCTGGCTCACCGGTTTTCCTAGTCTCCTAGTTTCCTAGTCTACCAGTTTCCTAGTTTCCTAGTCTACCAGTTTCCTAGTTTCCTAGTCTACCAGTCTCCTAGTTTCCCAGTCTACCAGTTTCCTAGTTTCCTAGTCTCCCAGTCTACCAGTTTCCTAGTCTCCTAGTCTCCCAGTCTCCTGATCCACCAAATAGACCGGGGCATCTTCTCGAAAAGCGGTGGGACCAAATACGTCCGCGCCTTGTCGTTGTTTACGAATGTAATTAACGTATCCATTCATGCCTCGGTGGATGCTATGGACGAGTTGGCGGGCGTCATCAACTTTGTCTTTCTCACAATAACCAACGACATGGGCCGTTATGAAGATATTCAATGTTTCGTCTAGCGATCCGCGGGCGATGAACAGGAAGCGAAGCTTATCTGCGAAATGAAACCGGCCATAGCCTTCGGCAATGTTATTCGTGACGCTGGTGGAGGAGCGTTTGATCTGGTCAGCCATGTTGTAGCGCTCTTCCGGCGGCAACTTCCTTGCCAGGGCGTAAGACATCCTGACCAAATCCAACGCTTGTTGATAAAAACGCAAGTCTTCAAAACCACGCTGTCCTGTCGGAGAACTCGCTGGTAACGATCTAGATGTCATACTTCCTCCAATAACGCTTCCTCGCCAGTAACCTAGTCTCCTAGTTTCCTAGTCTCCTAGTCTCCTAGTTTCCTAGTCTCCTAGTTTCCTAGTCTCCCAGTTTCCCGGTTTCCTGGTCTACTCCCGGGTAATAATCGTGCCGGTTTCGCCAGCCAGGGCGCGGGTGATGTTGGGGGGATCGGTGATGATGGCCTTTTCGCCGCCCGCTTCCAGGAAGTTGATGACCGCCTGAATCTTGGGAGCCATGCTGCCCTTGGCGAAATGCTTGCCCTCGGCCAGATAGGCCTTGGCCTCGGCCAGGGTCATGTGATCCAGCCACTTCTCATTGGGCTTGCCAAAATTGAGCGCGACCTTCTCCACTGCGGTGCTGATGATGAAGACATCGACATTGAGGCGAGTGGCCAGCAGGCTGGAAGCGAAATCCTTGTCGATAACCGCGGCCACGCCGTGCAGCTTGCCATTCTCATCCGCCACTACGGGGATGCCGCCGCCGCCCACGGTGATGACAATCATGCCTGCGCCCATGAGCTGTTTGACCGCGGGCTCTTCCACGATGCGCTTGGGCTTGGGCGAAGCGACGACGCGCCGCCAGCCGCGGCCCGCATCCTCCACCACATCCCAGCCATCCTGCTCCTTGCGTTTCATGGCCTGTTCTTTATCCATGAAGGAGCCGATAGGCTTGGTGGGGTTCTGAAAGGCGGGATCGTCAGCGTCCACCTCGACTTGGGTCACCACGGTAGTCACATTGCGATCGATGCCCATGTCGATGAAATGATTGTAGAGATTCTGCTGCAGGGCGTAGCCAATGGCACCCTGAGTGTCGGCGCCGCAAACATCCAGCGGCACCTCGTGCAGCTCATGCGCAGCCAGCTCTGAGCGGCGCAGGATGAAGCCCACCTGCGGGCCATTG
>JALSPL010000550.1 GCA_026985975.1 Anaerolineae bacterium
CGGGAGATCGCCCGCCAGGAGGCGCATGGCGACGGCCGCATCATCATGAAGATGAATCAATTGGTGGACAAGAAGTGCATCAAGACCCTCTATCGGGCCTCGCAGGCGGGGGTGAAAGTGGACCTGTTGGTGCGCGGCATCTGTTGTCTGCGGCCCGGCGTGTCCGGCGTCAGCGAACGCATTCGAGTGACCTCCATTGTCGGGCGTTTTTTGGAACACGCCCGGGTCTATTATTTCTACAATGGCGGCGATGAGGAATTCCTGCTGGGCAGCGCCGATCTCATGCCTCGCAATCTGGATCGCCGCGTGGAGCAGCTTTTCCCGGTGTTGGACCCCTTCGTCAAGACGGCCATCAAGCGCATCCTGGAGATTCAATTGCGGGATAACGTCAAGGCCCGGGAGATGCTATCGGATGGGAGCTACCGCCGCGTGCCGCGGGCTGAGAACGAAACGCCTTTCGATTCGCAAAAATGGCTGCTGGAACACCGCGGTTTCTGGCATCGGGCGGAATGAAGCGGCGGCGTGAAGCGGTGAAATGTGAAGGCGTGAACTTGCGCCGCGCCCGCCAGCATCCATTTCAGGAGACGTCATGTATCGAGATCTATTGAATATCATTGGTCAGGCTTTCTCGGGCGCGGCGGCGAAACGACACACCGCCATCATCGCCCGTCATCATCGCATTCAGGCCAGTCCCGGCTATCGGGCGGCCGCAGAATGGGTGCTGGCGGCTTTGCAGGACGCGGGCCTGGATGCGAGCATCGAGCGCTATCCCGCTAATCTGACGCAGCGTTTCTGGACCCTGGCGTCGTTTCAGGAATGGGATTGTCGCGCAGCGACGCTGGACTGGCTGCAAGAGGACGGCCCGCAGCGGCTGTGCGATTATCGGGCCAGCGCGCTTGCCATCATTCAGCGCAGCGTCAGCGCCGCGGGCGAGTTTGAGGTGGTGGATGTGGGCGCTGGTCGACCTCAGGATTACGAAAGCGTGGATGTGGCGGGCAAGCTGGCGCTGAGCCGGGCCAATGTCATGCACACCTATCGCGATGCGGTGCTGCAACGGGGCGCGGCCGGCGTGTTGTTCGATCATATCGACGCCACCGCGCCTGGCCGCAATCGCACCGACCTGCCCGACGCCCGCCAATACGCCTCTTTCTGGTGGGATGAGCCTCATCCCCGGGGATGGGGGTTTGTGCTCACGCCGCGCCAGGGCGACGCGCTGCGCGCGGCGTTGGCCGCAGGCGAATCGGTGACCATGCGGGTGAACATCGACGCCCGCCTGTATGACGGCGAGATGGAAAACGTCGTCGCCGCCATCCCTGGCGCGGGCGCGGGCGCGTTGCTGGCCACCGCCCATCTTTGTCATCCCCAGGATTTCGCCAACGACAACGCCTCGGGCGCAGCGGCGCTGCTGGAGACGGCCATTACGCTGCATCGTCTCATCGCCGCGGGCGAGCTGCCCCGGCCGCAGCGCACCCTCATCTTTTTGTGGGTTCCGGAGATGACCGGCTCCTACGCTTGGCTTTCCCGGCGCGAATCGCTGATCCCCGACATCATCGCCGGCGTCAATCTGGATATGGTGGGCGAAAATCAGGCCAAAACCGGCTCCGTGCTCCTCATCGACAGCCCGCCCGCGGCCATGGCCTCCTTTGCGCCGACGCTGCTCTCCCGGCTGCGGGATGATCTGGTGCGCGAGAAGCGCTCCTTCGTGCAGGTGCAGACGCCCCTGCCTCTGGTGCGCAGCAAGACCATCCCCTTCAGCGGCGGCAGCGATCACATGGTCATTTCCGATCCCGCCGTGGGCATTCCCACCCCTATGCTTATTCAATGGCCCGACAGCTTTTATCACACCACCGCCGATACGATGGAGATGGTGGACGAGGACGCATTGTGGCTGGCGGGAACGCTGGCCGGGGGGTATCTGATGTGGCTGGCCACTGCCGAACGGGCGGATGCGCTGTGGCTGGGCCGGGAGATGGTGCATCGCTATGAGGCCGACCTGGCGGCTTTTGCGGGCGATTCGCTGGCGGCCATGGCAGGCCTCTCGCCCGAGAAAAAGGCCCGGGCCTGGGTCGCCCTGGATGCGGGGGTTTCCTTTCGGCAGGAGCGCATGAGTGCGGCTCTGGAAACATTGCTGCGATTGGCGCCGCTGGAAAATGATCTGCTGGCTCTGGTGAGCGATGTGAACGAGCTCACCGACGCTCTGCTGGATCGCGCCCGGCGTCAGGTGCGGCCGCGTGCATTGCCCCAACTGGACGCCCAGCCCGATGCGTGGACGCTGCGGGCCAGCGCCATCATTCCCCGGCGGCTGTATCGCGGTCCCATCATGGAGATGGGGTGGCCCCGCCGTCTTTTCCCCTTCGATGAAGATGATATCGAAACCTGGCGCCATCTCTATCAACAGGTCCCCGGATGGCGGTTGGTGCGAGCCCTTGCCCAATACTGGACCGACGGCCATCGCAATCTGGCCGAGATCGCTCGTCTGACCGCATTGGAGTCGGGCCAGGAAGCGGGCCCGGCCATCGAAACCTGGTTCCGGCTGTTGCAAAAAGCCGGTCTGATGACGTTGGATGGCTCTTGATCAAAGCGTCGGCAGGCGGCCTTTAATCATCAATCAGTTCTCATCAATCGCCAATCAAAACGCCCGCAACGATGAACCGTTACGGGCGTTTCTTTTGCTTGTTGGAGAAATCAGCGGATCAACCGCAGCCGCCGGCGCCGGTGGGCGCTTTCTTTTGCAGTTTGATGATCTCGTAGGGTTCGTTTTCGTGGGGCTGGGGCGGGATGGCGCTGGTCCATCTGTCGCCCAGAGCGGTGGGAATCACCCAACCCAGCGCGTCGTCAGGATGATTGACGATTTGCTGGAACTGCTCGTTGCCATATTCCGCAATCCAGTTGTTGACGCCGCCCTTCAGCACATAAGCGTTGATGCTATTTTTGGCCACCAATTGTTTCCAGGCCTCTACGGCGCTGGTCTCATCATTGCTCATGACGATGACCACCGTGCCTTCGGGCGCATCCAGCAACTCTTTCGCCACTTGCGGGATGTCGTTGGGATCGACGCGGCGGGCGTTTTCGAGATGATAGAGATTATAATCCCGCTCACTTCGCACGTCCAGCAACACGATGTTGATCAGTGGATCGTAATAAGCCTGGCTGACCTCATGGGGTGGGGCGAAGGCTCTGCCTTCAGCCAGCATGGCCTGTTTTTCAGCATTCCTGTTCCAGGCGTCCGCCAGCGTAGGTTGACCGATTACCAGAATCGCGCCCGCCATGACCAACAGCGCCACGGTGATGGTGGTCAGAATTCGCGTATCTTTTTTGGATTCTTCTTCTGTGAGAATGCCTTCGCGTCGTTTCCATGCCTTCTCGATGAGATCGGAGCCCCAAACCAGAAGCAGACCCACCACGATGACGATGGCGATGATGACTTCGGTGGGCAGCCCCAGCCAATCGGGCAGGGTGAAACGGCCCATGAAACTGGAATTATAGAAATCCCAGAAGCTGTCCACCACGCTGCCGAAAAGCAGACCGCCGGCCATCACCCCGGCCACAAAGAAGATGCCGTCCAGATGGCCCGATGAAGAGGACACCATCGAGGTGCCGGGACAGTAGCCTCCGATGATGATGCCGAAACCCAGAAGCAGGCCGCCCAGAATGCCGGGCCAGAGATAGGTGGGCGGCACGAAGATGCGATCATAATCCAGCCAGCCCAGGCCGATGGTGAGGAACAGCAACGCCATGGCCACTAGCACAGAGGTGAACATCGTTTTGAAAACGGTCTGGTCCTTGAAATAGAACTGACCGACGAGTTTATGGGCAACGCCAAAGCCGGCGATTTCCAGCGATGCGCCGAAGGCCATGCCAAACAGGATGAAAACCGCGTAGCCCATGGGTTTGCCCAGGAGCGCTACAGGATCAAAAGGCGCCATAAATGCCTCCTAGTGAAAAATGCTGATTCATGTGAAATGCAGGTGAGTTTAGAACCATAGCCTTCGTACGAAATAAGCCAGGATGTAGCCTCCGGCGAAGAAGGCCAGCAGAAAGGCCCAGCTTCCCACAGAGAGGGTGGCGGCGCCGTTGAGACCCTGACCCGAGGTGCAGCCACGGGCCATGCGGGCGCCGAAACCGGCCAGCGTGCCGCCGAAGAAGGCGATGATCCAGCGGGCGGAGAAGGTGATGTGCGGGCCTTTGATGGTCGTTTTCCCGAATCGGCCAAAGAACCAGGCGGAAAGGAAGCCGCCCAATAACACGCCGATGTCCAACATGACGATAAAAGAGTCCAGCGGTTTCTTGGCCCCGCCGCCGTATTTGATGAGATAAGGCGTGCTGTTCACCCATCCTGGGGCGATGATTTTGGCCAGCCAGATGGCGATGCGGTTGGCTCCGCCCGAGGCGCCCAGGCCGTCGCCGGTGAAGAAATACACAGCGAAAAGGACAATCCCCAGGATGACGCCGGCAATAAGGGAGTTGGTAAAGGGCTTTGGCGCCCGTTTTTTCTTGATTTTCGTTTCAGTAGAGGATACAGCAGTCATAAAAAATGCCTCCTTGATTTGAACGTGACGGCCCGGCGGCCGCATGGGGATGCGGGCCGCCACGTCATTGTGCGTCAGACCGTGATCTCGTTCGAGTGGTCGTCTTCCTCGACTTCGACTTCTTCCCAACCGGTGATCATGCCCTCCACCGCTGCCAGCGGCGTGTGGCCGGTGGTGGTGAGATACATGTGCATAATCACGAAGGCGGCGAAGGACCAGGCGATGAGTGTGTGGAAGGGAGCGATGTAGCGCAGGCCGCCGATGGCGTCTGACAATGCAGGCCAGCGCTGGGCGCCCCAGATGAGGATGCCGGTGATGATCTGCAAAGGCAGCAACACATTCAGAATGACCAGATAAGTCATCTGCTGCAAGGGGTTCATCTTGCGCTTCTCATTCTTCTCGAAGGGATGCGGCTCGCCCTTGAAGATGCCCCGTCCATAGAACATGGCCTGTTGCAGCGCCTGATGGAAAAAGCCCTTGGGTTCGGGCAGGAACTGTTGCACGGTGTGACCCGCCAGGAAGTAGAACAGGGCGAAGAAGGCGTTGAACAACAGCAGGAAGCCCAGCGCGTTGTGGACGGGCACCATGGCTCCCAGATCGAAGGCTCCGAACAGATCGGGGCGGTGGATGACTGTGCCGGTCAGAATCAGCATGATGATGGCGAGGGCTTGCGTCCAGTGCCACAACCGCTCGTAGAAGGTGTAAAGATAGAGTTTGCGGGTGCGGCCATGATGGGTTGCTGCGTTGTGAGCCGACGCAATGATGCGCAGGCCGCCATGAACGAAGACGCCGGCGAAGACGCCCAGCATCATCAGAATGCCCAGCCAGTCGATCCATTTCACCCGATCATGTCCGGGGAGATAAAGGCCTTCTTTGGCGGTGCTGGGCTGGTAGTACAATTCGCCGTGAGCGCCCGGCACCAGATCGCCCGTGGCCTCCATGTTCACATCGCCCACCAGGGCCGGGGTGACGCCGCCGGGCGTGTAACTGGCCAACAGCAGGGATTGGGAGACGCGAGAGTCGTCGCTATGGCAGGATTTGCAATCGCGGGTGGAGTATTGGCCCCAGGTGGCGTTATGGGAGATGCTATAGGGCTGCACCTCGGCCTGAATGCGGGGGTTCGCCAGCCCCAGGGCTTCGAGCTGCGCTCGCACAGCGTTCTCTTTGGCGTCGTTATCGATGCGGAGTTCGGCGGCGCTGAGGCGGCGGTCGCCGTTTGTATCGAAGGCTGCAATGATTTCGGCTTTGTAATCGCCCTGATTATCGAAGAAGGCTTTTTTCAGGTCCATCTGCCGCACGGGGCGGGCGGGATCGCCATAAACCCAATACCAGGAACTGACGAGATTGAATGGCGCCAGTTTAGCATTGCCCTCCGTATCATAACGGGGCAGCAGGATGGGGTTGTAGCCCGCCATGAGGTTGTTGGGATTGCGAGGATTGCCATCGCCGCCAACGCCGCGATAGGTGAGGACGCCCTTGCCCTCTTTGTTGATGACGGTCCAGTCATTCTGCTGGATGGCCGTGGCGTGCATGGTGGGGATATGGCAGGCCTCGCAACTGAGCTTCTGGGCGTGTCGGTCTTCGTAAGGCAGCCAGGTGTGGGTGGATTTGTAATCGTGGCAGGATTCGCAGCGACGCATACTTTCGGTGAACGTGGCGCCCACCTCATCTTTGGTCACAGCGCCGCGGGCGAATTCGTGTAGGGGTTTTTGCAGGTAATCCGCGATGTCGGGCCGCCGCGGTTCGAAAGTGAGATGTTTGGGATTCAGTTCCTTGGGCGGCTCGTAGTAAGCGGGGTTGTTGATGGCGTAATGGCAATCGGTGCATTTCAGATTGCGTTCGGCGTGCACATCCCACGAGCGTTTGAGTTTGCTTTTGCCTGCGATGTTCAGAGCGCTGTCAGAGATGCGCTGGCCCGAGAAGATCTGACCGGTGCGCTGGGTCGTCCAGTCGGCGTCGCTGAAGTCCGCGTAGGTGAGGGCTGTGGTGACGTCGGTTTGCACCTTGCCGTGGCACTGGCCGCAGTTGTCGCTGGAGGGGCTTTGCAAGGGCAGGACATCTTTTTTGAGATTGCCCTGGTCATCGAAGGCGTCTTTGTTGTAGGTCATGCCTTCGCCATCAGCCTTGGGCAGCACGATGCCGGTGCCCAGGAGGGTCGCAGTGCTGGCCCAACCGAATTCTCCCTTCTCCAAAGTTTCGATGCGAGCTTCGTTGTTGGGGTCGGGCATGTGACAGAGGAAGCAGTTGTCTTCAACCGCACCCGATTTTTTCCAGTCCCAGGCTTCGAGTTTGCCTGTTTCGGGATTGACCGTGCTGGTTTCGGGGTTATCGGCGCTGACCGGCAGGTCTTTCAGCGGCAGGCCTTCGCGGCTGGTCACGGCCGGGCCGCCGCCAGCATGATGCGATCCGTAGACTTTGATCCAGTCGGCTGTGGTCAGATCAATGGTTTTGTCGCCCAGGGGGCTGAGATAGCGGTAGGTGATGGGGTCCCACAGGCCGAAGAGGCCTTTGCTGGTGTCCCAGGGGCGGCCGGAAGGCGCCTGGCCCGCCGGATACATGTGATTCAATCCGACCTGGCTGTGGAAGCTGTGGCTTTCGATGAGATCCGCGTCGTGGCAGCCGCCGCAGGTTTTCATCACCGAAACGGGGTTGCCGGATTCCAACACGTTGACGCCGTTTTCATCGAGCAGCGGGAAGGTGGGATGGATGGGAGAGGGTTGGGCGGAAGCTGTACCCAGGGTGACGAGGGCCAGAATCAGAACCAGCGTCGCCAGCCCGATGTATCGCTTGAAGCCATGGTGCATCATTGTTGGCCTCCCGGATTCGCGTTGGCTGTTTCGAGATTGATTTTTCGACTGCCGTAGATCATGGGATCGCCCTCATAGCCCAGGGCTTTCCAGTCCAGCCGCCCGGGCGAACCGTCGGGCGTATGGCAGGCGTTGCATTGCAGAGCGTCTTCTTTGGGGGCCACCATGTGGGTGGTGGGCCAATACATGGCGGTGCGGGCGAAGCCGTAATCGCCGCTGTAGGGCAAGCCGAAGGCTTCGGCGCCAGCTCTGAGGGCCTTGTCCCAATCGAAATCGCTCCAGTAACCGCCCGGTCCGAAGGTGTGCGGCGTCAGCAGGATGTCGTATTGTTTGTCGTAGGGCTGGGTGGCGTGATGCACCTTGAAGGGGAATATCTTGGCGTTGGGATCATTGATGTCTCCAGCGGGCGGGTTCAGCGCCAATTCTTTGCTGGGATCGAATTTATCGCCAATGAGGTAGCGGTCTGCGACGACGCCGTTGTACCAGGCGTAGGTGGGAACCACATCCCGCTCATAGACAAATTTGCCCTTGATCTTCAGATATTCGTGCGGATTGGTGATGGGCAGGTCTTTGCCTGCTTGAGACCAGTCCCAATAAGTCTTGGTCGCTTCTTTGCGGGCGAATGTGGGAATGTGACAGGTCTGGCAGGCGACCGTGCGGGTGTGCATATCCAGACGATCATCCTGGTGGGGCGTTTGGCTATGACAATCGGTGCAGTGCGCCTGATTCTCGTCGTCCAGGCTGACGCTGATGGAGCGGCCTTTCATCACATGGTGTTCGGCGCGATGGCAATCGGTGCAGACCATGTCTTCACCGCCCATGTGCACGTCCAGCTCGCGAGTGGGGTTGATGAGGGAGTTGTCGAGATCGCCATGCTTGACCGCATCGCCGCCGCCGCCGCGGAAGTGGCAGGTTCCGCAGTTGAGGCGGGTGGGGTTGCCTACATGTTTGGCGATGTCCACCAGATCCACCGACTTGGCGGGGACGCCTGTTTTTGCCTTGACATAATATCCGGTGTTGTCGTGGCAAGCCAGGCAATCGATGTTGTTGGGATCATCGAAGTTGAAGGCGTCATCCGCCCATCCGTATCCGGCGTGGCAGGCGGTGCAGGCGGGCCAGTTGGGTTTGACGGTGATGCAGAAGTTGTTGAGGACGTATTTTTTGCCCGTCAGCACCTCGTCACCCAGGCCCAGCACGTTATCATGCACCCCGGGCACTTCCGAGATGTCATATTTATGGGTCCAGGTGAAGTGGTTGTTTTTCAACATTTCTTTGCCGGCGTCGGGATGACAGGCCAGGCAGGCTTCGGTCACTTCCTGACCGGTTTTGAAATCAGCATCCGCGAAAAAACCACTATGATCAGTGGGCACGGGATGCTGGGGAAGGTTTGCCCGGGGATTATCTATTTTTTGGGAAGCCGCCCGGGGAATGGCGACCAAGGCAATCGGAATCCCGAAAATAATCAGGGTGATGAGAATGCCTATTATCCAATTTTTGTTCTTATGAAGCATAAGCCTTACCTCACTATGGTGTTGGCGTGTAAGGGGCCAGGCTTCCTGCTAGAGATGGATTTGATTCAGCGAGCGGGAAGGCTGAAAAGCGTGAGTGTATTGGATGGGTGATGTTTTGTTCTCTGGCCAGAAAACAAGCAAGATAAGTCGTGGTTAGATGAATTGATGACTGAAAGAATGTAATGGTGATCGGCGTTCAGCTCACCTCCTGCGTTTCTTGAGAAAGTAATTGAGAGTGGATGACGATGCGTTCATTTAGCACTTCACGCAGGAGCTCCAGCGCCTGGATGACGCGAGCGTCTCTCAACTCATACTGCACTTCCCGTCCCTGCCGTTCAAACTTTACCAGCCCGCTGTTGCGCAGGATGCGCAGATGTCGCGAAACGGTGGATTGGGGCAGGTGCAGGCGGGCGGTCAGTCCCGTCACATTGCTGGGACGTTCCGAAAGGGCGTAGAGGATGGCGATGCGGTTCGGATCGGATATCCCGGAGCATAGCTCGGCGTGCATTCTGGCTATTTCCGCTCGTTGGGGTATCATCAGAAGAAGCTCCTTGGATGGGCGTTATATGCGGAGATGCGGATATGTGCATTCACTGTATTTTAATCTTTTTCATCTTGCGCCCATATGACCGAGATCATATTTGGGAAGGTTCATCACAATTTCGTCGGGGGGGTAATGCGATGCTGGGGCATGGCGGTGCGAGCGATCTTCATTTGCGTTCCACTTCGCCGCCTGATTCGTCATTTAGCCGAAATGCGTGTATGATTGATGGGTGTGGAAAAATGGATCGCCTGAAAAAAGCTTTGTCTCACGCAAAGTCGCAAGGACGCAAAGGAAAATATCAGGGTTTCGCCAAGAAAATATGGCTGAAACCCCATCATTTTCGCTGTTTCCTCGACTGCCGTTGCTGATTCCGGCCTTTTTTCAGGGGAGCCAAAAATCAAAGCAACACCATCAAAAACCTCAAAAATAAAAGGAGTTCAAAAATGATTAGCATTGAAATTCTCGATATCCGCGCCCGCGAGATCCTCGATTCCCGCGGCAATCCCACCGTCGAGGTGGAGGCCTTGCTGGATGACGGCTCTTTTGGCCGGGCGGCGGTGCCCTCCGGCGCCTCCACCGGCGTCAACGAGGCCCTGGAGTTGCGCGACGGCGATGCCAGCCGCTTCATGGGCAAGGGCGTGCTCAAGGCCGTGGCCAATGTGAACGGGCCCATCGCCAACGAGGTCATCGGCATGGACGCGCTGGATCAGCGGGCGCTGGATCAGGCCATGATCGACCTGGACGGCACGCCCAACAAGGGCAATCTGGGTGCCAACGCCATCCTGGGCGTGAGTCTGGCTGTGGCCAAGGCCGCGGCGGCCGCCACCTTCCAGCCCCTTTATCGCTATATTGGCGGAGCCAACGCCCACGCCCTGCCCGTGCCCATGATGAACATCATGAACGGCGGCGCGCATGGCGGCTGGGTCACCGATTTTCAGGAGTATATGGTGATGCCTGTGGGCGCGCCCAGCTTCCACGAGGCCCTGCGCTGGGGCTCCGAGATCTACCACAATCTCAAAGCGGTGCTGAAGGATGCGGGATATAGCACCCGCGTGGGCGACGAGGGCGGTTTTTCGCCTGCTTTCAAGCACGGCAACCGCGAGCCCCTGGATATGATGCTGAAGGCCTTCGACCGGGCCGGCTACAAGGCGGGCGAGGATGTGTTCATCGCCATCGATCCGGCCACTTCCGAGATCTACAAGGATGGCAAATATCATCTGCGCACCGAGAACAAAGTGCTGAGCAGCGAGGAGATGGTGCGGCTGTGGGAAAGCTGGATCGCTGACTATCCCATCATCTCGCTGGAAGATGGCATGTCGGAAACCGACTGGGATGGCTGGGTGATGTTGCATGAGGCCCTGGGCGATAAAGTGCAGCTCATGGGCGATGATCTGCTGGTCACCAATGTCACTTATCTGCAGAAGGCCATCGACCTGAACGCGGGCAACAGCATCCTCATCAAGCTGAATCAGATCGGCACGCTGACCGAGACCATCGAGGCCGTGAATATGGCCAAGCGCGCCGGTTGGACTGCGGTGGTTTCGCATCGCTCGGGCGAGACCGAGGACACCACCATCGCCGATCTGGCTGTGGCTCTGAACACCGGGCAGATCAAGACCGGCGCGCCCGCCCGCAGCGATCGCGTAGCCAAGTATAATCAGTTGCTGCGCATCGAGGAGGAGCTGGCTGACAGCGCCCGCTTCCCGGGCATGGGCGCTTTTTACAATATCAAAAAGTAGATGGCAAAAAAGACTTCTACAAAGGCCCCGTCGGCGAATGCTGGCGGGGCTTTTTTGTTATGCGGGCGACTGGGGAATGTGAAAATGTGGGGTGCAATACGTTTCTGTGTGAATCATCCAAAAATTTGGTATAATGCCCCCCGAACGACGCCGTTCATCCTCGCCAATGCAGTCTGAGGCATCCTTCTTCTCTCAATGCAGTCAAGACCGAATGCCATGGATAACAAACAACAAACATCATCAGAGCGTTTCAAGGTGTCGCTCAGCCGCAGTCTGGGGCTTTTCGACATCACCATGATCGGGGTGGGGGCCATGATCGGGGCCGGGATTTTCGGCCTGACCGGCATCGCCGCCGGGGAGGCGGGGGCCGTGGGCCTGCTGGTTGCTTTTTTGCTCAACGGCGCGCTCACCAGTCTCACCGGCCTCACCTACGCCGAGCTGGGCGCGGCCTATCCCCAGGCGGGCGGCGGCTACGCCTGGGTCAAGGAGGGCCTTTCGCGGGTGTATGGCTTTTATGCCGGATGGGTTTCCTGGTTCTCCCATTCGGTGGCGTGCAGCCTCTACGCGGTCTTGTTCGGCACCTTTTTCGTGGAGCTGCTGGAGATGGGCGGGGTGCATCTGGGGGCCGAGCCTCTGTGGCTGGGATTATCGGCCGAGGGGTTGGCGATCAAGTTCTTTGCGGTGCTGGCGGCCCTGACCTTTATCATCATCAATGTGCGGGGCTCATCCGAGACGGGGTTGGTGGGCAATATCATCACCATTTTCAAGATCGTCGTGCTGGCGCTGCTGGTTTTCTTTGGCATCAAGGCGATGATGAATATGCCCGACTGGGGCGATCAGTTCCTGCAAATGCCCGGACCTTTCCCGCATGGCATTCAGGGGGTGGTGCTGGCCATGGGCCTGACCTTCGTGGCTTTCGAGGGCTATGAGATCATCGCCCAGAGCGGGGAGGAGGTGAAGAACCCGGGCAGGAATATCCCCCGGGCCATCTTCCTGGCCATCGCCATCGTGGTTGCGATTTATCTGGCGGTGGGGTTTGTGGCGGTGGGCGCGGTGCAGCAGGATACAGGCCTGCCCAACTGGCTCTATCTGGGCGAGAACGCGGAGCGGGCGATGATCGAAACGGCGCGGGCCATCATGCCCTATGGCGCTCTCATTATGATTCTGGGCGGGCTGGCCTCCACCACATCGGCGCTGAACGCCACCATCTATTCCAGCAGTCGCGTTTCCTTTGCCATGGGGCGGGATAAGGATCTGCCCTCGGTTTTCGGGCGCATCCACACCCGCAACAAGACGCCGCATTGGGCCATCTGGCTGAGCGGGCTGCTGATTATGGGCATGGCTGTGCTGCTGCCGGTGGCCGATGTGGCCTCGGGCGCCTCCATCACCTTTTTGCTGCTGTTCCTGATGGTGAACGTCTCGCTGATCCGGATGCGCAAAACGCATCCCGACCTGCATCGGCCCTTTCTGGCGCCTTTTGTGCCCTGGTTGCAGTATTTTTCCATCGCCGCCCAGTTGGTGCTGGCAGTGGAGCTCTTCCAACTGAGCCCCATCGCCTGGATCGTGGTGATTGTGTGGCTGGCGCTGGGGATTATCGTTTATCGGCGTCTGGGGGCTGCGCAGGAGGCCGCCCGCAATAAGGACGCCATCTTGCTGGAGGAGATGACGGCTGCCACCGAGTATTCGGTGTTGCTGCCGGTGGCCAATGAGATCATGGCCCGACAGTTGGCCCGCTTCGGCTCGTTGTTCGCCCAGGCCAATCATGGCGAGCTGTTCGCCTTGCATGTCATCGCCGTGCCGCAGCAGATCGGCATCGCGGATGGCCGCGCTTTTTTGAAGCAGGGTCGGGCGCTGCTGGAGGAAGTGGTGGCGGTGGGGGAGGCGTATGACGTGCCGGTGCGGATGATGCTGCGGTTGGGGCGGGACATCGGCCAGTCCATCATCGATGTGGCCCGGGAGCGAGAGGTGGATCTGATGGTGCTGGGCTGGCCCGGCAACGCCCACACCCGGGAAGAAGCCTTTGGCACCATCATCGACTTGCTGTCCAAAAATCCCCCCTGCGATCTGGCGGTGGTGCGATTCCGTCACACCGCCTTGCCCCAACGCATTCTGGTTCCTGTCGCCGGCGGCCCCAATTCGCTCATGGCCCTGGAGCTGGCGCTGACCGAGGCCGACGCCATCGAACTGCGCACGGGCCAGCGTCCCGATGTCGTGGCCCTGAATCTGATGTTCGGGCTGGAGGATGGGCCCGATCAGGCGGAGAAGCTGCACACGCGACGCGAAGCGTTGATCCAGGAATTCGATATCGGCGACTGGCCCATCGAGCTGCGGGTGGAACCGGCCCGCACCGGCGTGGTCGAAGATATCCTGCGCCTGGCCAGCGGTTTCGATGAGATCATCATCGGGGCCTCTGAGGAGGGCTTGCTGGAGCAATCGCTGTTCGGCTCCATTCCCCAACGCATCGCCGAAGAGGCGGAGGCCACGGTGATGATGGTCAAACGGCACGATGTGGTGAAGTTCGGCGTGCGGCGCTGGCTGCAAACCCGTTTCGGGCGCCCATCCGTCCGGGCGAATTAGCCCCTTCCGCAGGCTTATGCGACCTTGATCACGCCGTCAGCCGCGGCGCTGGCCAGGATGAGCTCGCGCACCTGGTCGCCGCCGGCGCCGGGCCCGCCCGCGGCCAGCGCGCCCAGCCGGGCCTGCAAGCGCGCAGCCAGGCCCGCGACCATGGGGGCAGCGAAGGAGGTGCCGATGCCGTAACTGTAGCCGGTGAAAGCGCCCACATCCAGGCTGATGACCGCATAGGGGCAATCCCCGTCGTGCCAGCGCCCGGCCGGAGACTGGCAGTTTTTGAGACCATTGCCGCCCGGAGCCATGACATCGCCCTGGTTGGAGAAGCACGCTCGCCGTTTCTTGCTGTCGCAGGCGGCCACAGCCACCACAAACTTCCAGCGGGCGGGAAATTCGGCCGGGATATCCTCATTCCCGCCATCGTTCTCATTCCCGGCCGCCGCCACCGTGACGATGTTCCGCTCGTAAGCCCGTTGCAGGACGTCTCGCAGCAGATCGGGCCCGTCCCAGTCCACTGCGCCTTCCTCGTCCGAGCCCTGAAAGCCCAGGCTGAGGTTGATGACCGCCCGCTGGCCCTCGGGCAGGCTGCTCATAAACTGATACAGCGCCGTGACAAGGCTAAAGAGCGTGCCCTGGGCTGTATCATCCAGCACGCGGATGAGCTGGATGTCGGCGGCGGGCGCCAGGGCGTGGATGAGTCCGGCCACGAAAAAGCCGTGGTTGGCCAGTCCGCGGCCGCAGCCGCCGGGCGCGCCGCCGGGGATGGGATGTCGGAGGGTCAGGGTCAGGGGCGCGGGCGGCATCTCCAGCGAGACGCTGGTGAAGGAGACGGGGAAGGGCGATGTGTCGAAAACGCCCACGACCACATCTTTGCCGTCATCGTCATCACCTGTTGGGGCGTTGAGAATGCCCCGGGCGTTCACGCCGTCGGGGCCAAAAGCCCACTGCTCTCTGAAGATGCGCTCGGCGCGCCGCCGAATGAAATCTCCCCCGCTGCCGGACATATCCGTCCAGACGCCGCTTCCCACCGTCCAGGGGCTGCCGCCTGCCGTCCAGGGAGAGCCTCTCCCCGTCCAGGGACTTCCCCCTCCGGTCCAGGGACTGCCGCCGCCCGTCCAGGGGATGGCGCGAGTGAGATAGTTGCGTTCGATGATGACATCTGCGAAGCCCCGCCGGTGGCTCAGCAGCGCGTCGAGAAGCTGACTTTCATCGCCTTCCAGCCGATAAAGCCGCAGCTCGCGGGTTTCGGGTTCGGGCGGACGCCCGGTCATCGGGCGTTGCTCCCGGCCGCCGGGCGCGCTGAGCGTGAAGCTGGCTTGCGTCAGCAAACGCAGCGCTTGCGACAGCCCGGCGTCGGTTTTGGCCAGCATCGCTTCGATGCGGCCGGGGGGCCCTGAGAGGATGATCTGGTTGGGGATGTAAGGACGATGTCGGGGTGATGGTGCGTCCATGGCAATTCTCGCTTATAAATGATGGGGGGAGCCCATGAGAAAGAACGGGGCCCAGATGAAAGGATGTCGATAGTGAGCCGTTTCGGAATCGCCCTGGCGTCCGCGTTGCAGCAGCGCCAGTTGCGCCTGACGCAGGGCCGTTGCTTTGCGTTCTCCTGCGGCCAGGCGTCGATAGAAATCGGTGATGAAATCGGAAGCGATGGCGTCCGGGATCTGCCAGTAGCTGAGGAGCAGCGAAGCAGCGCCAGCGTAAAGAAAGGAGCGGGTCAATCCCAACAGCTCATCGCCGCCGGCGATGCGATGTTGCCCCGAGTCGCAGGCGCTGAGGGTGACGAGGGAGGCGTTGAGGCGCAGGTTGAAAATATCCAGGGCGGTGAGCCAGCCGTCGGCCAGCAGTGCGCCCGAGAACAGCGGATTGTCCTTCCTGAATTCGCCATGGGTGGCAAAATGCAGCACCCGGGCCGCGGGCGCGTTGGCCTTCACCTGGTGGATGGTGGCGTTTTCTTCCAGAAAGGCCTGGCCCGCCATGATTTCGGTGACGGTCCGGGCCTCTTCCACGGCTTTGGGCAGCAGTCCATGGCTGGAATAGCCGAAGGCTACGGCGGCGTCGGCGCGGGGCCGCGGCTGCACGCTGAAGCGCAGCAGGCTGCTGGCGGGCAGATAAGAGACTTCGTGGGTTTCGATGAGATAGCGCTGGCCGTCGAACAGGGCGTGGAAGGGCAGGTAGTGCAGGTTGCCGTGAGGGACGATGATGAGCCGGGCGCGTTCATCCAGCCAGGGCTGCAGGGGTTGGAGCAACAGGCGGTGCAGCCGTTGCAGCAGGCTGCGGGCGTTGCGGGCCAATTGCTGCTGACGGCTGGCGGGCGCCCAGGGCAGGGTGCGATTGTTCAGCGAAAGCATGGTCAGCAGGCTGGTCACCTGAGCCGACTCGATGTGCAGCCGCACGCTCTGCACCTGATGTCGGTCGATGAGGAAGGCGATGGGCTGGCCGCGGGCCATGTAGTATTCCACCACCAGCGTTTCTTCATCCAGCCAGGGCTGCGGCGATTCGGCCTGCACCCGCCACAAGGCCGCGTCCCGGGCGTAATCGGCGTTGTGGATGAGCAACTGATGCCAGAGCCTGGTGATCTGCTGTTCCAGCTCCCAGATGCGCCGCTGCGCCGCCTGCGCATCCTTGCCCGCCCGCACATCTTCGCCCGTCTCCCATCGCAGCAGGATGCGATCTCGCTCCCGGCGCAGGCGGGTGAGCGCCTCCACCATGGCGGCGTCCGCCGGGTCTCGGGCCTTGAGGCTGAGATCGATGCGATGGGCGATCATGTTCAGCAATGAGCGGGATTTGGCGCGTTCGGCCAGATTCAGCGCTTTTTCGGGAACGCCGATTTTCAGGGCCAGCAGCACCGCATCTTCATAAACGTCGGTTTTGTCTTCCAGAAAATCGGCCTGGAATTCGGTCATCAAATAGCCGTGCAGGCGTTCAAGATGACGAATGGCGTGCTCATATTGCGCCATGGCCCGCCAGGCGTCATGCCGATGGGCGATGGCTTGGCCCAGGATGTGGCGGGCGCGAAAAGCCAGGGTGATGATCTGCTCGGCCTGAGCCACGGCCAGCGCGTCCTGCGCCAATTTTTCGGCGCGGGGCCATGCTCCCCGGCGCAGGGCGATGCGGGCCTGCAGCAACCAGGTCTGGGCCAGTTGCGGCGCCAGTTCCCGCTGGCTGAAAACCTGCTCGGCGTAATCCAGCAGGGCGGCGCTCTGTTCCATTTCGTCCAGATGCAGGAGCATGGCGGCCAGCTCGAGATCGGCGGTGGCCACCAGCACAGGGTTGGCGTCGGCGATGAAGTATTTGCGGGCCTCGGCCAGCGAAGCGCGGGCCTCGTCGAACCGTCCCAGGCCGGTGTAGGCGACCGCCTCATCCAGCAGGGCCTGCCCGATCTCCTTGCCCATGCCCCGCTGGGCGAAAAAGGGCCGCACCTTGCGGGTGATGGCCAGCACATCCCGAAAACGGCGCAAAGGCAGCAAGCACTCGCACAGAAAGACGTCCAGCATCAGGGCGTCCCGCTGGCGTCCATCCGCCAGAAAGATGCTACGCGCGTCTTCCATGAGGGTGAGCGCTTCGGTGTAGCGGCCCATCAGCAGATAGGTGATGGCCTTGCTCTGGCGGGCGCGGGCGGCCTCGATGAATTCGCCCTGGGCCTCCATGCCCTGCCACGCCCGTTTTGCGGCTGCCAATGAGTCTTGCAGGCGGCCCAGGTTGCGCAAGACGATGCTGCGGTTTTGTTCGATCCAGGGCCGATAGGGCTGGCCCGCCTCGCCCAGTTGTTCGAGCAAATCGCGAGCGCGGTCGAACATGGTCAACGCTCTGACGTCATCGCCCTGTCGGCCCAGATTGATGGCCCGATTCATGGTCAAAATAGCCAGGGGCTGCAATGCGCCCGCCTGCTCCAGGATCTCCGAGGCCCAGATCGCGGCGGCTTCCGCCTCGTCATATCGGCTGAGATTGAGCAGCGCCCACACTTTTCCGATCTGCGAGCGGGCCTCGTTCACTTGCTCGCCCGTCTCGCGATAGATGGCCGCGGCCTCCTCATAATCCGCCAGCGAGCGCTCATATTCCGCCAGGCCCAGCGAGTAGACATTGCCGCGAGCCAACAGCCCCAGCGCCCGATGTTGGGGCTTGCCCGACGCTTCCGCCATTTGCAGCAGCGTCTCGGCCATGTCCATGGCCCGTTGCACATCGGTGCGCAGGGCATGATCCGCCTGGTCTTTCAGAGCCTGCGCCAGATCGTCATCCAGCAGATGGGCGTTTCGGGCGAGCAATTGTTGGCGGGCGCGGGCGTCCTCCTGCTCCAGAAGCGTCTGGCCGAATCGGGAAGCGTTCATCGATGGGAATTGGTTGAAGGCGTTGCGGCGTGACTTTTGTGTGATGACTGTATCATGGATGCGGGCGCTCGGGCAAACGTGCCGAATCTGTCTTGTTGCAAAAAATCCCGGACGCCGACTTTGCGCCGGCGTCCGGGATGTGTGCGCTAGAAGACGGCGATGGTGAAGTTGGCGTAACGCCATTTCTGGCCGGGGTCGTAGTTCCAATCATGTTCGTAGCCGCCATCATGGCCGGCGGGATTGAAGGATCGCTCCCAGGCCTTGAGATGGAAGCTGTAGACGCCGGAGGGCGAGCCCGCAGCCAGGGTGAATTCGGGCTGCACGACGGCGGCGTTGTCCCCGGCGTCGGTGTGCCAATGGCGAATTCCGGGGCCAATGACTTCCCATTTGGCGGGAACCGGGCCAGTCCGCGAGAGACCACCGGCGCCACAACTGCTACCCCAAATCCATGCGGATCGGGCGTGCTGCGCCGACATGGTGGCGGTGACCCGGAAATGCACCGCCTCTTGATTCTGGCGGTGGACCACCGCACAAACAGCGGGCAACGGATGCCAGACGAAGTCGCCATCCAATCGATAATCGACCGCCAGCCCTACCGTCGGGCGGCTGTTATCCACCCGGAAGGCCACCTCCTGCGTCTCGTGGATCACCGTTTTGGCGGCGTTTCCGAACTGCATTTTGATGTTGTAGAGGCCGTCCGTGTAGCCGGTGGTAGGCCAGTTGAGCAGCAGATGATCGGGATACCAGTCGATGTTGGCGGGGAGAATCTCATACCATCCGGTTGCATCCGGGCTGATGACCTTTGATTTCAGCCCGTTGTCCCAGCGGTGGACTTTCCAACTGTGTGTCGTGAATGGAATCCAGGGGCCGTTGTTGTAGGAGTAGACGAGCCGGTAATAAACGGCGTTAGGGTGATGGTTGCAGCCATAGAGCTGGAGCGTGCCATGATAGGGGGCGGCGGCGGGAGCGCTCTGCGCGCCGGTCCAGGAGCCGGAGGGGCGAGGTTTGTTGGGCCGCAGGGCGTAGCCGGTTACCCGATCATGATACAAGCCGCCATCCGTGCCGGTGACGGGCATGAGCCCGGCCATGAGGATGCCGACATCGGTGCATTGCAGTTGCGGCGTCTTGCATGTGAGCGAGGCCTGGGCGATGGTCGAGGCCTGGAGGATGACCGGATCGTTCAGGTTGCTGCTATCCCAGCGCACGTCAAAGAAGCCCTCGGTGTAGATGGGCTCTTCGTCGCCGTCGTTGTCTACATCCTGCGTGACTTCGAAGGTGATGTCGGGCACGTCGAAGACAGTAGTCCATTCGGGCAGCCACACGTCATGACAACGGAAGAAGGGGCCGATGAAACGATCCATCAGCGCCAGCGCCTGGCTCTGCTCCCGGCTGTGGGCCATGAGTTCGGTCATCTCGGAAAGCGCCTGCATGGCCGGTTCGTTATCGGCGCCTTCGGGCAGGGTTTGCGGCATGGGCGGGCGAATGCTGGCGGCGAACAGCGGGCGTTTGAGCTCGGCCTGCATACGCTTCACAGGCTCTCCCGCCTCCATTTTCAGAGCGATGTTCTCGATGCGCTGGATGGCGTCATAGGCGCCGATGCTCTGGAGCCGGGGCTTGAGTTGCTCGAAGGGCATGGGATCAGGCTCGGGATCGGGCGGGAATTTGAATTTGGGCTTGACTCGCGGGATGTCCTCCCAGGGAATGAGGTCGTCGATGCGGGGCCTGACGAAGATGTCGGGGAAACAGATGCGTTCTCGTCGCCATTGCAGCACATAGTCGATATCCCACCTGGGGATGAACGCACAGAAATTGCCGCATTCATCGGTGTGAACCGTGGCGATTTCCTCCTTGCTGCAACCGAAGGGATAGAGCCAGACCCAGGGCCAGCCTGTGGGGGCGTAGAGCCAGAAGTTGCAGTCGGTGTCGTAGATGTGCACGGTGGCGAAGGGCACAGGAAGCATCTCGCCCGTGGCGGGATCTTCTTTGACGACGCGGCCGCACACCTTGCGGAAGAAGAGGAGTTTGGGGTCGATCTGGAATCGGAGTTTATCGGTGATATCTAGCATCGTGCGATCTTCGATCGCTTCCACCGCGATGCCGCTGACGGCGGCCAGACGTTGGGCCTGGCGTTTGGTCAGGGGGCGCTTTTCGGGTGGAACCATTTTCGGGGTGCGCTTGGAAGTAGTCATTTCTGACCTCCTTGGAGAAGTGAATGAGAGATCCACTGGCGTGGGAGTGGAAAAAACGCCGCGCAATGACATGCACGAACCAGACGTCATCGATGGCGCCGTTTTTGTTTTTTCGGTTTTTCCTGTTCGGGATCATGCGCCCCGCCGTCCCCAAATCACCCAAGAAGTGTGTCGATGTCAGGCTACCGTGTTTTACGGCGGTGCGCAAGAGGGAGTCGTCTCCCTCATCGGTAAAGCAATCGTTGCTGGTTGTTGCATCTGCGAAATCAGATGCGCTTCAAAGCCGTAGCGCTTCCAGACGGATTTCCAACTCCGGTTTGATCAATTTGAGATCATAGCTCTCGTTCATCAGATCGCTGATGCTGAAATTGCCGTATTCATCTACGGGGGCGTAGGTGACCAGATGGTCGCCTTGCCACAATTGGATTTCGAACAATGCGGGGGCTTCTTCTCCGATGAGCAGACCAAACAGCGCCCGCCTGCCAGGATTGATGGGATCGTCAAGGACTTCGATGGTCAATTGATAGTCGCCCGCTTCATAGATTTGCGGTTTATGCTCCTCGCCGCGCATGGCCGCCATGACGGGCTGCATGGCGCCCGGTCCCTGCCAGCCGGCCCGCACATCCCCCAACAGCCTGGCTATGATCACCCGAATTTGCTCTGCGGCGCTGGGTCCCGTTTCGGGCAGAGGCGAGGCTGTGAAGAACGTCCGCAAAAGAGCTAGTTCCTGGCTGCACCGGGGGCAGTGCGCCACATGCGCCGCAATCGCATTGATGCGAAATGCGGGCAACAGCTTCAGTTCATATTCTCCCAACTCATGCGCCGAGGGGCAGTCGGCCCGATAGAGATTGGCTTGCAGAAATTGCTCTTCATTGCTCAACACTCCAACCCGGGCCAAACAGGCGGGACAATGGGTGATGTGTGCGCTGTGCGTGGCGTCGCCATTCAGCCAGGCGAGCAGCTCTGCATCAGTGGGGTGTGGGGAAATGGAAGGAGTCATGTGAGGGCCTTTGGGATCGATTCATTTTCCGGCCATACCGGATTCTCATCTAATAAACGCTCATGCCTGCTGTTTTCCGGCATTTTGCTGCAAAAAAGCCTGTATTTCCTTATCCCGGCGTAATCGGGCCAGGATGTTTTCCTTGATGCGATAGATTTCTCTGACATCTCTGAATTGATCGCCACATTGTTGAAATATCTCCCCCGGCTTCATATCCAGCTTATAGCAACAATCGAAGATAAAACGCTCCTTGTCATTTTGCAGGCGCGTTTTGATGATCTCCCACAATTTTTCCTGCTGCACTTTGTTCAACACTTTGACGTCAATCCGGATGCCATGCTCGGACAAAATGCGTTGCGCCTCATGCTCCTCGAAGCCGATGGTCGCTGAAGGGCGGGCCCGCAGATGATCGATGATCACACTGTGGACGCATAATTGCAAATAGCGCATCACTTCCTTGATGTCATTGAATTCGGCGAATTTGGCGGGCGTTATCGCCGTCCACAAGCGCAGAAACGCCAGATTGACAAAGTAGTCGGCGGTTTCGCCGGTGCTGGGGAAAGAGGGATGCCGCAGCACCCATTTTGTCACCTGCGGCTCATATTGCTGATAAACCAATTCCCACGCCTCTTCCTGTTTGGCGACAATGGCGCGATGGAATAGTTCCAGGCAATAGCGAGTGTTCTGGGCCTGGCGTTGGAAGAAACGATGGGTCTCCTGGGCGCATTGTTGCGCAAGCGCTTGCAGTGACGTCATTATCGCAGGATCGGCGTTAATCATGGGGTATGAGGCGAGGGGGACCAGCAACGCGAGATTGCACGAATCTGGGACAAGTATAGCACAGCAGAATTCGGTGTCAATTTTGTCGCCATCCCGGGGGCGTTTCAAAATGGGGGCGACTTGTGGACGCCGCCCAATTGAAACGCCCCCCGCCCTTCCCGCCTGTGTTTGACAAAATCGCTTTTTTCATGGATGATTAGATTCAATAGACATATTTCCTGTTCATCCCCCCATTTCGCTTCCCCCACATCCTCCCCCGATGTGCGGAATGCCGCAGGAAGACTTGCATGTTCCCCCACATAACAAAGAGAAATTTGTGTATGACGTCTGGCCCGTTCTTCGCGTCTTTGCGCGGGGATAGATGGGCTGGTTGGGGCGAAAATGACGGCGGCGGAAGCGAGGGGCAAATGAATACTGCACACTGAATACTGCATACTGATTTCCCCCCACCAGAGGCCCGCGATGTCCCAAGTTCCTTCCCCCTACGCCTCCCTGCTGGATGTCTTGCAACGCCGTCAGAGTTCCGGTTTTGTCGGCCGCTTCCAGTACATCGAGCGCTTTCGGCAGAATCTTGCCCTTGATTTCGACGATCCCGCCCGTCGCTACATCTTCGCCATCTCCGGCGAATCAGGCGCGGGCAAAACCTGGCTCATGCGTCAATTGCAGCGCCTGGCCGAATTGGAGCAGGGCGTGCGCGTCCTGTGGGATAGCGGCGACGCCGAAGATCCCGTGGCCGTGATGGTGCATCTGGCCGGGCAACTGGTCCGCCAGGGCGTCGCCATGCCCGCGTTCGCGCCCGCACATCATGCTTACGCCCAGGACGCGCGCCTGCTGGCCGAGCATCTGGACGGGGCCTCGGGCGTGCGCTTCTTCTCCGGCGATGGGCTCATCGATTCCGCAGTGCAATGGCGGCGGCGTTCCGCCGGGTGGGGGCTTGTCGCCGAAGCCGACCTGGGCGCGCTTTTCGAGGACCAGCGTCACGCCCGCCAGCTTCTGGCCCGGCAATTGTTGTCCGATGACGAGGCCCTGCAACGGGCGCTGGACCCCGTGGCCGTTCTCACGCCCTTGTGGCTGCAAGACCTGAGGGCCATCGCCCGCAGCGAGCCTCTGGCCCTCTTCTTCGACGATATTGATGAGG
>JALSPL010000551.1 GCA_026985975.1 Anaerolineae bacterium
CTCCCAGCCTCCCCGCGAGCGGGGAAGGAGGTTTTCGGGCAACTGAAACATTCTGTTACGTTTCCAACGGCGGTTTCCAGGAAATCCTCCCCCCGCTTGCGGGGGAATTGAGGGGGGCCATCCTGCGGCAAGAAAGGGAAGTAATTTGTAGACGTCTACTTAACGACATTGAGTAAACAGTAAACAGTTTTCAGCCGGGGCGTCTGCGGGCGCCCCGGCTGTTTTTTGAGTGAATCCCAAATGAATTGGAAGCGGTCATGCGCCTCCGCCCGGCGCCAAGGGGCCGGGCTCAAAGCCAAAATCGGCTGAAGCCGATTGCGTCATGCGTCAACGCCTGTTTTTTCGTTGGTTTCATCATTTATCTCAAGCCAAAAAGATCATGTCAACCAAGGCGCTTTAGCGTCTTTCAGCTTTGAGCCTGGGCCTTCAGCCCCAGGCGGTGGCGCATGACTACCAAGGCTCCAACTGAAAATGGACGCACCATTTCTATTTCGCCCAAACCAGCTCGTTCTCAACGGTGCGCACCAGGGAATCGGTGCGGAGCTCGGGCAGGTTGTAGATGGGGCCGCCCAGGGCCCGGGCCAGCTTTCCGGCCAGGCCCCTATCGAAGGCCTCGTGCTCCATGTTGATGGTGATGGTGCGGATTTTGCCAAACTTGAACAGCTCGGCCATGCGCATGGCCTCCTCCTGTGCGGGCATGCCGGTCATGCTGACATTGCCGGCGCCGTCGGTGAGCAGCACCATGATGGGCCGGGTTTCGGGGTCGCGGCGGCGGGCCGCGGTGATGACATTGTAAGCCAGGAACAGGCCCGATGACAGCGGCGTCTTGCCACCCACAGGGATATCCTTCAGCGCTTTTTCGGCCAGCTCCACGCTATTGGTGGGGGGCAGCGCCACCCGCGCCCGCTCCCGCTGAAATACGATCATCCCCACCTGATCCCGGCGCTGATACGCGTCCACCAGCAGAGACATGACCGCGCCTTTGGTGGCCTCCATGCGCTCGGACGCGGCCATAGACCAGGACGCATCCACTACGAACAGGATAAGATTGGCCGCCCGCCGCACCCGAATCTTCTTCTGCAAGTCCTGCCGGTCGATGACGAAGGCCACGCCCTCCCGCTCGCGGCTGGATTGATGCACCGCAGCCTCGCGCAGAGTAGCGTCGAAGGCGATATCCTCCGCCCGGCCGCGGCCCACCGGTCGGGCCTTGATGTAACGCCCGCGTTTGCGCTTGGTGCGGGTGGTGGAGCGCCGCCCGCCCTTGGCCCGGGTCATCTTGTCCAGCGGCGTATCCAGACGCTTGGCCTTGAAGGTGTCGCCCACGGCCACGATGCGCCGCGGCGCATTCCGTTGGCCTTCCTCATGCGAGTCGGCGGGCGCGTTTTGATAGCTGTCGTTGACCGGTGCGTAATCGTTGTAGGAAGCGGGCGCGCCCTCGCTCCCCTCATCGCCCTCTAGATCGTCACCGGCTTTTTTTTTACGCTGCCAGGTTCGCCGTCCTCGCCCGCAGCATCCGCATCCTCCCGATACTCGGCGTCGGCGGCCTCGCGCGCCTGCTCCAGACGCTCCTGCAACTGCCGGGGACGCAGCACCGCATCCTGGAAGGGCTGACGCTTCATGCGATGCGGCAACGCCAGCTCGGCCCCCACCATGATGTCTCGCTCGTTGATCTGCAGCCGCCCCTCGAATGCAGCGTTGGCCAGCGCCGTCTTGAGAATGACGATATCAGCGCGATGACCATCCACCTCGAAGGAGGAAGTGAGGTTGGCAATGAGGTAGAGATCGCGGGTGCGGTAGCGCACCAGGGGCAGGCGGGCGCGGGCCTGATCAATCTCGGTGGAAAGCTTCGCTTCCTCCTCACGCCATTGCTCGTAAAAGCCCTCGGGGTCCTGATCATAGGCCAGGCGACGGCTGACGATCTCCACCCGGGCGCGGGCGTCGGCGATGCCCTCGATGTCCACGGCGTGGGCGAAGCGATCCAGCAACTGCGGCCGCAGATCGCCCTCCTCCGGGTTCATGGTGCCCACCAGGATGAAGCGGGCGGGGTGCTGAAAGCTGATGCCCTCGCGTTCCACCACATTCACGCCCATGGCCGCGGAATCCAGCAGCAAATCCACCACGTGATCATCCAACAGATTGATTTCATCCACATACAACATGCCGCGATTGGCCGCGGCCAGCACGCCCGGCTCGAAATGCCGCTCGCCCTGTTTGATGGCCTTCTCGATATCCAGGGAGCCCACTACCCGATCCTCGGTGGCGCTCACCGGCAGATCCACAAAACTGACGCGGCGACGGGCCACGGGCAGCTTGCCCTCCTGTTGCAGGCGTTCGCGACATTCGGTGCAGAAAAACGCAGGCTGATTGGGATCGCAGCCGAAGCGGCAGCCCTCCACCACCTCGATTTCGGGCAGCAACGCGGCCAGGCCGCGGGCTGTGGTGGATTTGGCGGTGCCGCGCTCGCCGCGAATGAGCACGCCGCCGATCTGGGGATCAATGGCGTTGAGGATGAGGGAGCGTTTCATGCGCTCCTGACCGACGATGGCTGTGAAGGGATAGACTTTGGGCATGGAAGGGATTAAAGGTATGCGTATATGAGTTGTAACCAGCGATTCCTTCCCCTGTGAGGCAAAAACTGAACGGGGAAAGGGCGGACGAGAGGACGCAATAAAGAGCTACGAAGCGCCGGGGTTATTTCCGATAAAGTTGACTATGCACCCGCTTTCTCTGGGATTTGTGTCGCTTGTAAAATGAGTCGAAGCGCCTTGTTGACGGCCTCATCAGTAGGAAATGCCTGTGCCAAATCTGGTTCTAACACAACAACATTACTACCGACGCGTCGTTCCGGTGCATAGCGACCTTTGGGCATAATTGGCAGTTGCGAAAGATCGTATTCCTCGCGCAACTCGTAATCGTCATTCTGCTTTTTCATAAAATTGTCGCTCATTTTTTGTGGCTTTTCTAGCGCTGATAATGCGAATAGCATTGTTGCGGTCAGTGTGGGCAATCAACAATAACCGGCCTCTTTGGGACAATCCCAGTGTGATGTACCGATCTTCGTCATCCGAGTGCTCTATATCCAGAAATGTGATGAACAATGGATCATCAAAAACTGTACTGGCTTCCTCAAAACTGACCTGATGTTTTTTGAGATTGGTCTCCGCTTTAAGCAGATCCCATTCTACAGTTGCTTTCATTATAGCACGCTTTCTTCTGTTGAGAAGACTCTTTTCTTGCCGTGGGTGCGTTTCGGAATTGGGGAAGATCCCCAAACCGGGCGTCTTACGTTTGCTCCTCTCAGACTTCCGAGGTCTCGGAGACCTCAGAAGTCTTTTGGCGGCGCGCCCCAAAATTGAAACGCACCCCTTTCCATAATAAGCATTGCACAAAATAACGGCTACCATCAATTATACGCCCGATAGATGTGCGGGGCAAAGTTTGTCGCCAGTGCGGTATGCGAGTAGAATAATCGCAGCCCCATGAAAGCCCTCGAAAATACGATTCTCGCCATCGTCACCATCGGAGTGCTGGCGGGCGCACTGTTTTTCGTACAGGGCCGCCGCAATCCGCTGTGTGAACCCGCGCTGATTTTGGGCTTTCCCGACAATCAGCCGCGAAAAATCATCGCCCGCATCATCGACGAACAGAACGGTCTGCCGCAGACGGACGCGGACCTGGACGCACTCGATGGTGCCGACATCCTCCCCGTCAGCGATTGGCGCATCAGAAGCGCTGTGGTGCAAAACGCCGAATCCGATTTCATCGCAACGCTGCGAGATGATAACCCGGTGATGACCTATGCGGTGGATCTGGATGTGACATGGGAGGACGGGGCCAGCGGCGTCGTGCAATGGACGGCGTGGCGCTATGGCCTGGTGAGCTGCCCGCTGGTGATCTCAAAAGGCAGCGGGCCCACGGGCAAGATCAGGATCGTCAGGCTGACGCCCGGGCCTGAGGGAGACGGGGAGGGGGGCGGTGAGCAACAAGCGGGAAGCGATTGATTACCGTGCAGCCAATCTGTTAGACCTTTGCGCCCATTGCAGGTATAATGCAAGCCTATTCCCACTCTCCTGGAGAACATCACATGCTCCACCGTATCCGCCTCCTGCTCGGAGCTGGCCTGTTGGCGCTTTTGCTGAACGCCTGTGGCGGCCCGTCCACGCCAATGAAGCCATTAGATATCGACGAAGCCCCCCCGGCCACAACCACATCCCCGCCAGCTTCAGTCACGCCCGTCCCGGTCACGCCGACGCCCACCGAGACGCCCGCCAGCGGCTTGACCATCAAAGATGTCGTCTTCACCCACGGGCTCAATGAAGACATGACGCCCGCTGACACGGCGGAATCGTTCACGCCCGAGCAAGAGATTTACATGTCCGTCAAGCTGGACGGCAACCCCAAAAAGGGCGTCATCTCCTCCCGCTTCTTCTACAACGATCAGGAGATCGCGGAGGCCCGGGTGGATCTGGCGCAGGCCCGGGATGAGCAGGGCGTCATCTTCGTCATTGGCGGTGACACTTATGTGGGCTTCACCCTCAGCCACGAAGCGCCCTTCCCGGTGAGCGCCAACTATCGGGCGGCGCTGGCGCTGGATGGCGAGCCCGCGGGAGAATACAGCTTTCGCATCGCCCCGCCCGCCGACGCCATCCCCTCGCGGCTGCTTTCCGCCACCCTGGCCACTGATGTGAAAGCGGAGACGTATGAACCTTACAAGCCCACCGACGCCTTCCCCGCGGACCAGCAAGTCTTCCTGGCGGGCCGGGTCGATCTGGGCAATCTCTCTACGCTGAGCGCACAGTGGATCATCGATGGCGAAGTGGACGAACAGGGCGCGCGCACCATCACAGCCAACGAAAACATCCAGGACACGCCCTTCTACTTCTCCTATCTGCCCGAAAAGGGCTGGCCCGAAGGCAAACACAAAGTCGTTCTCAGCATCGACGATGAGCCGGTGGGCGAATACGAATTCACCATCATTCCCGCACAATAATCACATCCCCCTTCACCATTCATCACACCCTATCATCAATTATGACAACGCCGCAATCCCCTCTGCAAAACATCACCGTTATCGACATGACCGAGGCCATGGCCGGGCCCTACGCGGCCATGATGCTGGGCGACCTGGGCGCCGACGTGATCAAGGTCGAGCGCGCGGGCGCGGGCGACAGCTCGCGCGGCTGGGGCCCGCCCTTCGTTCAGAGCGAGAGCGCCTATTTTCTCAGCGTCAACCGCAACAAGCGCAGCCTCACGCTCAACCTCAAAACCGATGAGGGCAAACGCATCTTGCACGAGCTGATCAAGGACGCGGACATCTTTTTGCACAACCAGCCCCGCATCGCCTCCCAGCGCAAGCTGCAGATCGACTACGACACCCTCAGCGCCATCAATCCCCGGCTGATTTATTGCGCCATCAGCGGTTATGGCATGACCGGGCCCTACGCCGGCCGCAGCGGCTATGACGTCATCGCCCAGGGCGAATCAGGCACCATGGCCCTGACCGGCGGGCCCGATGACCCGCCCATGCGCTTCCCCGGCCCCATGAGCGACATCACCGCGGGGGTGTACACGGCGCTGTCGGCCCTGGCCGCGCTCATCGCCCGGGAGCAGACCGGCCGCGGGCAGTTCATCGACACAGCGCTGCTGGATGGCCAGCTCACCTGGGTGCTGAACATCGCGGCCAGCTATTTCGCCACGGGCCAGCGCCCGCCCAAACGCGGCAACAATCACCCCACCATCACCCCCTACGAACCTTTCAGAGCTGCCGACAAGGATTTCATCATCGGCGTGGGCAGTGAGCGGCTGTGGGCCAAATTCGTGGATGTGCTGGGCATCGCCGAGGGCATCGGCGCAGACCCTCGCTACGCGACCAACGCCGACCGCTTGCAGCATCGCCAGGAATTGCACGAGGCTCTGGAGGCCATCTTCGTCACCCAACCGGCGGAGCACTGGCTGAGCCTGTTCCGGCCCCTGGGCATCCCCTGCGGCCCCATCAATCATCTGGACGAGGCCTTGAACGACCCGCATGTGCAGGCCCGGGGCATGGTGCAGACCATGCAGCATCCCGTAGCGGGCGAGATCCGGGTGTTGGGCAACCCCGTGCATCTTTCCGAGACCCCGGTGGCTTACCGGCTGGCCCCGCCCACCCTGGGCCAGCACACGGACGAGATCCTGCGGGCGCTGGGCTACGACGACGAGGCCATCTCGGGCCTGCGGGCCGCGGGCGTGGTGTAGTTGCGGCTTCTGCGCCGCAGTCGGCGCCAGCAGATTTCTTTCTGACGCATTCATCATTACTCGAGTGTGGTGTTTTTGGTCTTGCACCAACTGTCTCCCGGGGATAGTCGTTATCTCCGGGACGAAGATAGACGAAACTGGACGAAGGTGGACGATTTCTTCGTCGATTTTCG
>JALSPL010000552.1 GCA_026985975.1 Anaerolineae bacterium
AACATCCTGAAGGGAGACATGAGCCTGGTCGGCCCCCGCCCTTCCATTGATTATGAGGCCGAAGCCTATTTCGATTGGTATCTTCCCCGTCTTTCCGTGTTGCCCGGCATCACCGGTCTGGCTCAGATCAATGGTCGCAGCAGCATTCCCTTCCCCGAGATCGTCGAATGGGATTTGCAGTATATCGAAAAAGCCTCTCTCTGGCTGGATCTCCAGATTTTGCTGCACACCATTCCTGTTGTCATCGGCATGCGAGATTCAGGCTGACGCCAACGTCATCCCGATATTTCTAAAACGTCCCGTGAACAGCGGGGCGTTTTTTCATGGGATTGGGAATGGCATTGGGATTGTGATACAATCCTGACGGTACGGATTTATCTCCTCCTTTGCCCTTTTTGCTCATTCCATACAATCATCAATATGTCAGATATTTCGCTCGTCCATACATTCGTCCATCGCGTGGCAGATAACGTCTCGCGAGTTATTTTGGGAAAACAGCAGGCCATCGAACAGACCATGTTGGCCTTGCTTTGCGAGGGGCATCTGCTCATCGAGGATGTGCCGGGGCTGGGCAAGACGATGCTGGCCCGAGCTATGGCCCGATCCATCGGCTGCACCTTCAATCGCATCCAGTTCACCCCCGACATGCTGCCCAGCGACGTCACCGGCGTCTCGGTCTACAATCAGAAAAGCCAGGAATTCGAATTTCGTCCCGGCCCAATTTTTGCTCAGATCGTTTTGGGGGATGAGATCAACCGGGCTACGCCCAAAACCCAGGCTGCGCTGCTGGAGGCGATGGAAGAGCGACAGGTGACCATCGACGGCAACACCTATGATATGCAGCGGCCGTTTTTGGTGCTGGCCACCCAGAATCCCATCGAATATGAGGGCACCTTCCCTCTGCCCGAAGCGCAGGTGGATCGTTTTATCATGCGCATCCATTTGGGGTATCCCGATCGTCAGCATGAGATCGCCATTCTCGATTCCCAACAGGATCATCATCCTATCCTGGATCTGGAGCGAGTGGTCAGCAATGAGGAGCTGGTGGCGGCTCAGAGCGCCGTCAAACAAGTGTATGTGGATGAACAAATCAAGGGATACATCGTGACGCTGACGCAGGCCACACGCGATCATCCCGACGTCTATCTGGGAGCCAGCCCCCGCGGCTCCCTGGCCCTTTTCAAGACGTCGCGAGCGCTGGCGGCCTTGCAGCAGCGGGATTTCGTCCTGCCTGATGATGTGAAGGCGTTGGCCATCCCCACCCTGGCCCATCGCATCATTGTCAGCCCATCCGCCCGCATCAAAAACATCAGCTCCGAAACCATTTTGCGCGAGATTCTGGAAACCATTCCGGTGCCCGGAGCGCGGGCGCGGCAATCGGCCTGATATCTCGTTGTTTCATCTGGCAAATCGTGCGTCTTTCCACCTGGATCGCCATTCTTGTTTGGATGCTCAGCCTGGCTGCGGCTCTTCTGACCGGGCGAGATCTGCTCTACAACACCTTCTATCTGATTACACTGGCCCTGATCGGCTCCCGGCTCTGGGCCTGGCAAAACATCCGCAGTCTGGAAATCCGTCGCCGTGTGCGAACGCCGCGCAGTCAGGTGGGCAAATTCATCGAAGAAACCTTCGAGGCCGTCAATTTGGGCTGGTTTTCCAAACTGTGGGTGGAGATCCACGACCAGTCCGATCTGCCGGGACATCGCGCCTCCCGCGTATTGGTTTCGCTCAAGCGAAAACAACTCCGCTATTGGACTGTGCGCACCCCCTGCATCCAGCGGGGGCGTTACCATCTCGGACCGGTGGAACTGCGCAGCGGCGATCCACTGGGCATCTTTGAGGTGAGCCGCAAGATAGCGGGCGCTTACAACATTCTCATCTACCCCGCCACATACGACATTCCCGGCTTTCAACTTCCCCCGGGCCGGGCGCCGGGCGGTAAAATCGCCCGCTTTCGCACGCATTATCTCACCACCAATGTCGCCACGGTGCGCGACTATGCGCCGGGCGACAGCTTCAACCGCATCCACTGGCGCTCGACCGCCCGCACCGGGCGCCTGATGGTCAAGGAATTCGAGCTTGATCCCACCAGCGATGTCTGGATCTTGTTGGACCTGGATGCAAACTGGCATCTGGCCCAACCCTGGGAGATCCCCGATATCAGCGATTCGCCGGCGGTGCTGCAACACTGGCGTCATAAAAAAGAGCCGGCGCTGGCTCCCGCCACCATCGAATACGCCGCCGCGGCCGCCGCTTCTATCGCACAACGCTATTTGGTGGAACGACGGGCGGTGGGACTCATCACCTACGCTCCGCGGCGGCAGGTGCTGCAACTGGAGCGCGGCCACCGCCAATTTACAAAAATCCTTGAGACCCTGGCTGTGATCGATCCGGCGCCAAGTCTCAGTTTTGATCGCATCTTGATGGCCGAAGGCCATTTTCTGGATCGCAACACGACTGTGGTCGCCATCACCGCCTCGGCCGATAACGCCTGGGTGGCGGCGTTGCGCGAATATCGTCGCCGCGGCCTCAGCGTGACCGCCGTCATCATCGCCGCCTCCACCTTTGGTCCGGTCGCATCCTATCGTCCTATCCTGGCCGAGCTCTGGGCCAGCCAGATACCGGTCTATGCGCTACGTAAAGGCGCAAGCATTTCTGCGGCGCTTTCGCATTTGGCTCCCCCCGAGTAATACGATTTTTCCTCTCTCCACCCTTTTGGATGTCTGCCGTGATTTACATTCGTCGCCCCACCCTGCATGATCTCAACGAATGCGCCAAACTGGACGCCACTTACACCACGCAGAAAGTCTGGCAGATGCACATGCAACCAGATGCCGGTCGTTTTCAGATTCAATTTAATCTGGTGCATTTGCCCCGCGCCATGACCATTCCCACGCCACCGGAGGATCGGGATCTGACCAAAGCCTGGCAGCGCGGCGATGGCATCTACGCGGCCAGGCAGGGAAACAAGATATTGGGCTACATTCACATGACCATCCAGCTCGAAAAGAAGGCCGGATATATTCGTCGTCATGTGGTGGCGCCGGAGTTTCGTCAGCAGGGCGTGGGCTCGGCGCTGCTGGAGCGGGCCATGGAGTGGGGGCGCGAGCGCAGGCTACGCAGTTTCGAGATCGATCTCAGCACCAAAAATCATCCGGCCATTGAATTTTATCTGGCCCATGGCTTTGCCTTCACCGGTTTCAGCGAACGCCTGTGGGGCAAACAGGAGATTGTGATGCACCTATCGCGGGTCGTGCGCTGACTACATCTCCTCATGCACGCTGTAGCGGAAGCGCTTGCGGGCGTTGAGCATGGCCCGACGCAGGATTTCATGCACTTCTTCCGGCTGTTTGATGTTGTTGAGCCGGGCTGCAGGCAGGCTGGGATCGGCGCTGCGGATGATGATATCGCCCACGCCCAGCGCCCGCTCCGTCATGCTCTGCTCGAAATCGATATCCTGGATGCGGATGAGCTCGATGTCGTCCCGATCTTTGCCCAGCAAGCCGCGGATAATGCGCACCCGCTCGGTGGTGATCTGGTAATGGGTGCGGAAGGACAGGAAGGGGCGTCCTTCCCAAAGGGTTTGTTCATCGTTGGCAAGAACGGCGTCGGCGGTGACAGCGCTGCGCCCGGGCAGCCCCGCATCTTCCAGCGATTCATCAATCAACACCATCACGCCGTCGAGAATGGCGTTCACCAGCGTTTCCAACTCCGCCGGCGGGATGGATGCGATAGATTGACCGCTCTGGGCGATGCTTTTCCAGATTTGCTCTCGGGCCTGCGTTTTAATCTGTTCGATACTGGACATAACGGACCTCGCTTGTGTTGCAAGAGATGGCATGGCGTTGGTGGCCATGAATGCAGCCGCCATGAGCGCCAGCTCTCCAATAAGGATGAAAATGGGCGAGCCAATCTGGCGAGGGTGACCAAGCCCGTAAAACGTAATGCGTAATGCGTAAGGACTTCACGTTTTACGTTTTACGTCCGCCGTCAACTCGGCCAACGTTGGCTTCGCTCATATCTCTGTAAACAACGCCAATGTTTATTTTCAAAGTAGGTATGGACAGAATTATAGGCGATGGCTTCAGGTGACGCAAACCTCTTTCAGACCCGACGGCATTGTTTGACGCCCGCAACCGGAAATGTTACCATCAGGACGTCTCACACTGTGTCAAGTCCTGATGACTGCACACTGATTACTGCTTACTGATAACTTTCACCCTATGACCGACGCCCTCTATCTGCGCTATCGCCCCCAGACATTCGAAGATGTGGTCGGGCAGAAACACGTGGCCGAGACCCTGCGCAACGCCCTGCGCCAGGATCGCATCGGCCACGCCTATCTGTTCACAGGCCCGCGCGGCACCGGCAAGACCAGCACCGCCCGCATCCTGGCCAAGGCCGTCAACTGCCTGGCAGAGGATGTGGACGCCCGGCCCGATAACGCCTGTCCTGTCTGCACCGCCATCAACCAGGGGCGGCTCATGGACCTCATCGAGATCGACGCCGCATCCAACACCAGCGTGGATGATGTGCGGGCGCTTATCGAAAAAGTGGCTTTTGCCCCCAGCGAAGCCCGCTACAAAGTCTATGTCATCGACGAAGTGCACATGCTTTCCACCAGCGCCTTCAACGCCCTGCTGAAGACCCTGGAAGAGCCGCCCGCCCATGTCATCTTCATTCTGGCCACCACCGAGCCCCACAAAATCCCGGCCACCATCCTCTCCCGTTGTCAACGTTATGATTTTCATCGCATCAGCACCCAGCAGATCAGCCAACATCTGGACGAGATAGCGGCGCGGGAGGGGCTCAGCGTCACGCCCGAGGCCCTGGGCATCATCGCCCGCAGCGCCACCGGCTCCATGCGCGACGCCATCAGCCTGCTGGATCAGGTCGCCTCCTACGGTCACACCGAGATCGACGATGAGCTGGTGCGGGACGTGCTGGGCATGGTCTCGGGCCTGGCCATCAGCGACTTTGTAGACGCTTTGGCCGGAGGCGATCCGGCCGAAGTCTTGGTCAAATTGCACGAGCTCATCGATAAAGGCGTGGAACTCAATCAGTTCGTCAATCAGCTTATCGATCAATTGCGCACCTTGCTGCTGCTGAATGTGGGCAAAGACCCCAGTCTGGTGGATCTGCCCGACAGCCTGCTGGCTCAGGCCCAAAAACAGGCGGTGCAATTCACGCCATCTCAGCTTTTGCACGCCATTCGGGCGCTGACCGAGGCGGGCCAGGCTTTGAAAACGCCTTTTGCGGGCTATCTGCCCGTGGAGCTGGCGCTGCTGGATGCGCTCAACGTGGGCGATGCGGCTCCGGCTGCGGTGCAACCCATCCCTGCAGCGTCCGCGGGCGCTGCTCGCAAGTCGGCCACTTCTCTCGCCCGCAAATATGCTCCCACCCGCACAGCCGCCAGCTCATCGCCATCCGCGGCGAAAAAGATAGCGCCGCGCCGCGCCCAAAGCGCGACGCCTCCTCCTCCGAAACCATCCGATGTTCCGGGCGAGCTAGGAGATGTGTGGCGGCGGCTTCTGCGCACCACGCGGCGCATCAATCCCCGACTGCAAGCTTTGCTGCGCTCCGGCGAGCCTGTATCCTTGCAGGGCGGCGAATGCTACATCCGTTTCCGCTACGAATTTCATCGTGAGCAGGTTCAGGCCGCTGTCGATGATCTGAACAAGGGGCTCTCCGAAGTGCTGGGTCGCCCCATGCGGGCGGTGATCCTGGACGAAAACAGCTCTCCGCCCGCCTCCGGCGCAGTCAACCATTCCGATTCTGATCCCGCCCCCAATCCTGATCCCAAACCCAATCCTCCCGCCTCCTCCCTGGCCGATCATCCTGTGGTGCGTCGGGCCATGGATAAATGGGGCGGAGAAATAGACGACCTGAAAACATAATCTCTCAATCACGAATTGCGCTATGGCAAAGAAAAAGAAAGCTCCCAAAAGTTATCGCTCTCCCGGCTCCCGCTCCAAAGGCCCGCGAGCGCCCCGAAGCGGCGCTGGCGGCGACATGATGGCTCAATTCCAGGCCCTACAGGAGGAAATGGCCAAGCAACAGGCTGCCCTGGCCGATGAAACCGTCGAAGCCAGCGTCGGCGGCGGCATGGTCAAAGTCGTGGCCAACGGTCAGCAGGATATTTTGTCCATCTCCATCCAGCCGGAGGTAGTGGACCCGGACGACGTGGAAATGCTGGAGGATTTGATCCTCAGCGCCGTCAGCGAAGCTCTGGAACTTTCCCGCACGCTGGCGGAAGAGCGCATGGGCGGTCTCACTGCCGGTCTCGACCTGCCTCCGGGCCTGCTGTAACTGCTTCGTAAATAAGTCAAAAGGAAAAAGGCGCAAGGCAAAAAGTCCTCACGGCCACGTTGGCCGCAGCAGCGAGGGATGTAATGCGTAAAAACGTA